>JAAHGE010000068.1 GCA_010672635.1 Desertifilum sp. SIO1I2
CAATCAATTGAGCCTGCTAGCGGAAACTGAGCCAGCGGCGATTTCACAACCGCTCATTACCCAAATTCAGGATAACCTGGGGAAACTCCCCCCCAGTCGGGCAGCAATTCATAGCCAAATACCCCTGCTGACCGATAGCATAGGATTCTGCCCGCGCATCTTGCAATTGTCTGGCTTGAGCCGTTGCTTGGATTAAAATCGGCTGAATCTTGTCAAGGGGCTGCTGGAGTTGCAGGAGGGTTCGAGCAAAGTTAATTTGGCTATGAATTGCTGCCCGACTGGGGGGGAGTTTCCCCAGGTTATCCTGAATTTGGGTAATGAGCGGTTGTGAAATCGCCGCTGGCTCAGTTTCCGCTAGCAGGCTCAATTGATTGAGTTGCGCTTGGACTTGCGTCAGGGGATGCGTTGCCGTTTGAGCAACCGTCTGGTAAGCCTCTAGGGCTGCTTGAGGTTGATTTAAGGCCCGCAAGGTATTCGCCAAACTGAACAAACTAGCGTTCGCCTCAGCCCCCAGGTTCAGCCGTCGAGCGATCGCTAAACTTTGTTCTAGGACTTGCTGGGATTTGTCTAAATCGCCCACCACTTGTAAGGTAACGCCCAAACTCCGCAACCCCAACACTTTTAGGGGAAAATCCGGTAAGATTTGTAACTGAGCATTCAGTTGCTCTAGGGTCGTTTTTGCCCGTCGGTAAAGACCCAAAGCCTGCAAAGCCTGGGATTGGTTGATGAGGCTGCCCCACTGTCCCACGCGATCCCCAGAGGCGATATAAGCGGCTTCTGCTTGCTTCCAGGTTTCAAATGCTGCTTCAGGTTGCCCCTTTGCCAATTGCAGGCTGCCTTGGGTATTGAGAACTTGAGCGAGTACCGCGCGATCGCCCTGAGTTTGCAGTAACCTGAAACTTTCTTGGATCGCCGTTTCCGCTTCTTGCCATTGACCCAACTCCTGATAAGCATTGGAGAGGTAACTTAAGATCGGCACCCGCTGTACGGGATTGGATGTCAGATTAGCAGCTTGTTGCCAAAGTGCGATCGCCTCTGTAAAACGTCCCCCCTCATAGAAGTTTCGACCTTGTTCCAGCAGGGGAAAAGGTTCGCTTTGAGCCAATAGCACCCCTTGCGGTGGCGGCGCACTGGGTAGAACTGGAAGTTTTGCCCGTGCAGGCGTCACCACCAAAACCAGCACTAGCAAGCCCAAGCAAATGCTGTAATGAATCGGTTTGAAGCGAAAGCGGATGTTTAGCATTGCACCAGAGGTTTAAAAACCTAGGCAGGGATAAGCTTGAGTCCCAATCAAAGGCACTCGGTTATCGAAATGGGCAATCAGTTCTAGGCGGCCATTGGGTTGTTTCACCCATCCTGTCGCCTCCACAAGCGGGGGCGTCTCAGACGAAGAGGGCTTTACTGCCAAAGCAGGGACTGACCGAGGAAGCCGTAAATCTCGCCAAATTGTACTGCCTAAGAGGGTTTGATTGGGGTCTTCTGGCAAACCTCCCCGCCCCACTACCGCAAAACGACTCCCCCCAAACTCCCCGCATCCCCGGACAATTTGATTGCTGACATCGGTAAGGTTATCGGGCAAATTCACTAAACCGCTAGGGGTTGTGACATCTGGCGTATTAATTTGCACGATTCCGCTAAACTCAGGCCCTAAATTAGAGGTGGCTGAAATCTCGCTAGTCGGATCTCTTACCAGGTTATTTGTATTAATCCTGACCCGTCCCCCAAACCCCTGTTGAGCATTGGCAGCAATCTTGCTATTTTCCAGCGCCAGCAAGCTTTGCGTCTGGATCGAAATATTGCCGCCGTCCGTACTGCGATCGCTATTTTCAATCGTTTCGCCGGTATCGCGAACGATGGTATTGCTGGCATCAGTGGTAATCGTGCTGTTGTTTCGCAATCGCACATCTTGAGCTTCAATAGTGATGTTGCCCTGTTCGGCTTGGCGTTGGGTTGCTGCGATCGCCGCCTGCATATCTAACTTCACGGTGGTTGCGTAAATATTAATCTGACCTGCATTGCCTTGACCTAAATTGGCGACATTAATTGTGGCGCGGTTTTGCAGCGTTAACTCCTCTGCAATCACCGTAACATTACCCGCATTACCTGTTAAAGGCGGGGCGATGCTGCCTTCCCTCGGTAAAGTGGTGCGCGCATAAAAGCCGCTACGCACATTTCCGGTAGCTGACGTGCCTTGGACTTGTACCTGACGGGCGCGAACGGTAATATTCCCACTTTGACCTGCGCCGAAGGTCGAGACGGAAATTACAGCCCCATTTTCTAAAGAAAGGGTTTGGGCCGCAATGGTGACATCTCCGCCAATGCCCGTTGACGCCGTGGTGGGATTGGAAAAAATCCCCGTTAGCCGCGCCCCGCTAGCAGACAGCCCTCCGAGTTCCACCTGGGGTGCAACAATCAAAACATTACCCGATCTGCCTGCACTATCGGTACCCATCCCAATCGCGGCCCCATCTCGCAGCGTCAGCCGCCCGGTGGCAAGCAACAAGTCTCCCCCCGTTCCCGTACCGTGGGTTTGCACCAAAATACCGCTACCAATGCGACCCTCTGCGGTTCTTCCCAGGAATTCTATCGTTTCTGAAGCCCGAACGGTGACGGGGCGACCGGGTTCTGTGCCAGCGGTGACAGAGGCGATCGCGCTACCCTGTTCGACTCGTAAAGAACGGCTGTGGATCTGGATTTCGCCCCCTTGCCAACCGCTACTATTCATAGAAGCTGCCCCCGATAGCCGGATATCGCCTAATTGAGTATCGGCTGGCGGGTTTTGAAAGCGAATTTGTTCGGCTTGGACTGTTAGGGGCAAATTCCCTTCTACAATGGCGTGTAGGGCTAGGGTACCGGATGGGGCGGTTAAATTGCCCCCCTCTAGGGTAATCTCTCGTCCGGCTAAGGCGAGGGTGCGTCCGGGCGGCACGGCTATGCGATCGGCGACGGGGACGAGTTCTAAAGCCCCTGTCTGAGCAAATTGCCATTGATGACCCGATCCTTGCACGCGAATTTGTCCTAAATGGGTCTGGGTTGGGGCGTTAAATTGCAGGCCGATGGGGACATTAAGGGTAAGTAAGGGGGGGGTAGCCGATGGGGTGGCGCGAAACTCAGCGCGATCGCTAAACTGAATGCTATCGGCGGTGGAAGCAACAAAAGACCCCCCAACATCGAGTCTGGCGTTTGGCCCGAAAACAATCCCTTGAGGGTTGAGCAGGAATAAGTTGGCATTCCCGTTAGCCTGAATTAACCCATCAATCTGAGAAATCTGATTTCCCGTAACTCGGCTAACAATATTTTCGGTCTCTAGGCTGTTATTGAAAAATGCGGTTGTTCCTGTGGGAACGGAAAATTGGGTAAAGCTATGAAACAGGTTTCTCCCCACCTGAGTGCCGCCTTCAATGCGAAGCGTATTGGCACCGGGGATACTGACGCTATTGCGAGGCAGGGTATTGTCAGGAATAATTTGAGCAAGACAACTCGACGGGTTTAGCCCCAATAGGGCAACGCTACCAATTGTTTGCCATAGGGAATGAAGTTGACCCAAGGCTGACACCTCTGTGCTTCCGAGATTGCAGCGATCGCTGACTCTGATTATACTGGCTTTTCTTTAAGCCTGAATTCACCGTCAACCTTCAGTTGCAGGCTGCGATAACGAGAGCGATCGCCCCCAAATTTTAGTATCAATCAATACTCTCATCAGAGAAATTGTTGGGTTCAAAAACATCCTGAATCTCTGAAGGATGATGAACCTTACCCGCCTGTTTCAGTAACCCATCCACCCGTTCGGGAGACTCATAAATCCAATCGAGTAACTCATATTCAGAGATCGAACGACCTTGATTTTTGCTAGCCTGATGAGCGTAGTAACGCAGTTGCGCCATAATCCGAGGCTCGCTTTGCCTCAAGTACATACTCAAACACGCCAAAGCTTGAGCCGAAATATTGCGTCCCAAAAAGTAAGCCAACGCAGTCAGCAGCTTGAGTTCGTATTCCGGCGGGAGATTAATTGCAATTTGCGGCTTGGGTTGACTCATGCCCAACTCCTGACTGGCACAATCGGTGTTTCTCAACCTAGCACGTTGCTAGCTCAACAGCACTATAATTTGGTGTACCGTGTAGGAAACTGCAATCTCGTTGCCCCGAACCTCCAATGGAATACTGGGAATTTTTAATCCAAAAAGAGGGCGATCGCGCTTGGCTGCCGTTAGAATCGCCGAGTGTAGAAATCCTAGAAGGTCGCTATCGCGTGGTTGCGCGTTCTAGCCGTCCCAATACCGATGTTGAAATTCGCCTAACCCATCAGTCTATTGAAGCCGGGGCGAAAAAGCGGCGAGTGCAAAAACGCCATCATCGTACCAACAAAGATGGTCTGATGGTGGTCTTTCCCTTTACCACCCTGCAACCCGGCTTATGGGAACTCAGTTGCATCGGCGACTTAATGTCCGATTTACTGGGCAACACCTGGAAATATTCGATTGAGCTAGAAGTCTTACCCGTTGATTCTGATGCGGGGGGCGAAAGCGACTGGGAAGGTCAACCGCCCTCAACGGCTGAAGCAGCTAGCCCTGCTGCCTCAGAGTCCGAAACGATCTCGCCCCAACCTGTCACCCCTTCTCCTCCCCTCACCTTAATTTTGGATCGGGAAACCCATGTGGCTTACCAAGGTCAACCGATTATGCTCTCCGGACGGGTGGAGCTTGCAGAAGCAACAGGCGATGCTGAAGTTCGCGCTTATCAATTACAAGTTTGCCTGCTCAACCCTCAGAATGCCGAATCAATCCAAGAAGTTTACGTTTCTTTACCCTTAGTTCCCCTACCGCTGACATTCCAATCTGCCTTAGAATTGCCCTCCGCCCCCTCTTTACGGTTAATGTTGGGCGAAGTGAATCTTCGGGAAGTTTTGAGTTCAGACACCCAATCTCCAGTACTAGACACTCAGGGCTTTACGGTGGCGATGGGCGTCAATGAGTTAATTCAAACCCTCAGCCAACGCACAACTCCCCAGGAAGAACCGAGTCGAGCAGGTGCATCTAGCGATCCGGTTGATGCAGAACCTGTCGCCCCCAAGCCGGTTGATTTATTTTTCTTCGATTTGGTCAATCAACCGAAGGACGATCGCGCGATCGTAGAGTTACAACCTTCACCGAAGCAACCGCTACCGCCCCAATTGTATCAAGAGCGTTCCGAGCCGTTGGAGCGAACGCCTCCCAAGTCTCCGCAGTTGCCCCTGTTTCTCAAACCCCAACCCGCCGAAGTCCCCGAACCGCCACCGGCTGAAGCGGAAAAGATGGAACCCGAAACCTCAGAAGCGGAAACGATCCCCTTTCCGTTGGAAATTCCGACTTCAGAACCTTCAGGGGCAGAATTGTTACAAAAAATGCCGCCAGAAGCGGAAGAGGCGTTTAAGGCACTGCGCTTGCAGGATCGATTTGTGGAACGGTTGAGCGCGATCGCCAGGGCCTATGTTGTGGCAGAATCCTTGGAAGAAGCACAAGGGGATGCCGTGGAGTCTGTTGAGGAAGACTCAACTGAGACGCTTGATATACTTCCCAGCGCGGCAGAGGAGGAGCAAACCTTGCCGAACGAAGAGGAAACGGCTGTTGAGCCGCTTCCAGAGACAGAGCCAGAGGTGATGCTTGCTCAACTGGGTGCAGACTCAGAAGCCGATGAGGTGGTGGTGGATGATGAACTGTTCGTGTCTCCAGGGGCAGCCCAGTTATTACCGCTGGAGGAAAAGGGGGAAGTCCGCACGGAAGGTTCTCAAGCTCTAAACGTCAATTTACCCGCACCGCTGCCCATTTCTCAGGTGAATCCTAGAGTGTTGCCGGAAGAGGAACCCATCCCCACGCCCGCGTTGCAGGTGCCCCTAGAGGATTTAGTGGCTGGAGAGGTTTTGCAAATTGGCGTTAAATTGCCTCAAGTGGAGTCTCGCCTGTTTGTGAAATTATGGCTGCAAGACCGACAAACGCGATCGCTCCTAGAAGGACCGCGCCTGTTAACTGACCTGACGCCCGATTTATTCGGTCATTTGGAAGCCCAGACCGAGTTAGTGGTACCCTTTGGCTGTATGGAAATTCAGATAGAAGCGATCGCCGTTGAAGTCACCACGCAACGGGAAAGCCACAAAGTTACGCTCAACCGGATGATTTTACCGCCCGATTTACCCGATTTCTCTTTAGATGAATTTGAAATGAGCTAGCCAACCCTCAACAGCTTAGACGATTGAGGGGAGGAGATTGAGGTCATTTTGGGCGGAATCCGACCAAGTTTTCATAACTTCTGTAATATCTTCTGCACTTTTCGGTCGCGAAAACAGATATCCCTGACCATCCTCGCAGTCTAAGGCTTTCAGCATGATCAACTGTTCGCGGTTTTCTACCCCTTCCGCGACCACATTTAAGTCAAGGCTGTGAGCGAGATTGACAATCGATTTGACAATATCCGCGTTTTTAGAATCGCTTTCCATGCGGTTAATGAAGGAACGGTCGATTTTGATCGTATCGATGGGCAGACGATGCAAATAACTTAAAGAAGAGTAGCCCGTGCCAAAGTCATCAATACACAGTTGAATCTGCTGTTGCTTGAGTTCGGCGAGGAGTTCAGTTGCTTTGCTGGCGTTTTCCATCAAGATGCTTTCCGTAATTTCCAACTTAATATTTCCTCCGCTGAGGTTGTGGGCGCGTAAGATGTCAGCAATCCGTTGGGGTAAGTCGGGAATAGTAAGCTGAATTCCCGATAAGTTGACGCTGATATTTAAAGCACCCAATGTGGAAAATTCTTGCTTCCAAATGGAAAGCTGACGGCAGGCTTCTAACAAAACCCACTCCCCTAGGGGAATAATTAAACCCGTTTTCTCAGCAATGGGGATAAATTCCGCCGGGGATACCGCCCCGCGCGTGGGATGCGTCCAGCGCACTAGGGCTTCAAAGCCAGTGACTTTACCTGTTTTCAGGGAAATAATCGGTTGATAGAACAGGTGTAACTGCTGAAAGTTCGCTCTTGACGCGCTTGGGGGTTGGGAGGACAGCGAATTTCCCCAGCGGGTTTGTTGCTTAATGGCTCGTTGCAGGTCGGTTTCAAGCTGCAAGCGCTCGATGGCTCGCTCTTGCATGTTGATATCAAAGACGGTGGTTTGCCCGCGCCCTTCGAGTTTGGCGTGATGCATGGCGATATCCGCAGCGCGGAGAAGTTCTTCTGGCTGTTGATAGCCAACCTGACTCATCACGATCCCAATGCTTGTGGTCGAAAAGACGACAGCCCCATCTAAGTTGAAGGGTGCTTTGAGGGCTTGATGGATTTTTTGGGCAATATTGCGGGCTTCTTCTAGGCTTTGGATGGGGGAAAGTAAGATGGCAAATTCATCAATACCAACGCGGGCGATAATATCGGTTGAGCGGCGGAAGTTTTTAAGCCATCGTCCCATTGCGACTAATAGGCGATCGGCCAGCAGATGACCGAGGCTATATTTAACAATTTGATAGCGGTCTACATCCAAGAATAAAACAGCAAAGGGTTCTGGGGAGGGACGATTCCCGTAGGAATTCTCTGGTGGAGACGCGGCGCGAACGCTTTGTGAATCGCTCACTTGGCGCAAATATTCTAAAAATAAAGTGCGATTGGGCAGACCCGTTAATTCATCATAAAACGCTAAGTAGCGCAGTTTTTCCAACGCTTGGTGGCGTTCCGAACGCAGTTGAGCCTCGCGAATTTCTCGTTCAATTGCTGGAACTAAGCGAGCGAGGTTGCCTTTAATTAAATAATCGTGCGCTCCAGCTTTCATGGCAGCAACAGCCGTTTCTTCGCCGATACTGCCAGAAACAATGATAAATGGCAGATCGAGCTGTTTTTCTTGGAGTAATTGGAGGGCGGCGATCGCGCTAAACTGAGGCATTGAGTAGTCAGCAATGACGATATCCCATTGCTGGGTTTCCAAAGCTGTCTGCATCGCCGGAGCCGTATCAACTCGCAGATGCAAGGTTTGGCACCCGTTACGTTCTAGTTCGCACAGGAGCAACTCAGCATCATCTTCTGAGTCTTCAACTAATAAGACTCGCAAGAGCTTACTCATTTAAGTACCTATCACGGGTGGAGCTTCATTAAACTCTAGCCAGTATGAAGCTAATTTTTGCATAGCTTTCTGGAATCGCTTAAAATCTACAGGTTTACAAATATATCCGTTACATCCAACACTATAGCTATTAATCAAGTCCTGTTGCTCTCTTGAAGTGGTCAAGATCACAACGGGAATCAGTTGAGTTCGAGGATTGGCTCGCAAGCGACGCAACACCTCTAAACCATCCATCTTTGGTAATTTTAAATCAAGCAACACCAAAGCAGGCATTTTTGTTAAATCTCGATCGGCAAAATCTCCCGTCCCAAACAGGTAATCTAGGGCTTGTTCGCCATCGGTGACAATCACAACTTCAGGTGCAACTTGACTGCGCTCAAAGGCAAGTAAGGCTAGCTCTTGATCGTCAGAATTATCTTCTACTAGTAATATGGTTTTGGTAGACATATTGAAGTGGGCACAGCAACAACAACAGAACAATTTCACCCCAAACCCGGTGGGCTTCCCTTCTGCAATACCTTGTTGGCGAGAGAATGCGAGTGCGAGTCTCGATTTAGGCTGTGCGAATGGTGAAGGGAAGAAGCCGCTATAGCTGTAGTTATGCACAATAGGACTGTACCCATTGCAGTAGAGGTTTTGATTTGCAGCACGCTGAGACTTGGCGTACTAGCGACAGTACAAGCGCACTTGACGACTCAACCCTTGGCTATACAAAGTCAAGCTTAATTTCCCTAGGTGGTGAGGTTTCTAGGGCTTTCTTCCCACCTAATCTCAGTTAATCAGCAACTTTTACTAGAGAACAGCCGTGAAAGTACGCGATTCTCAGTTCACGATTTTTTGATATTAGAGTACCCCTTAACTGCCAATTGGGGAGAATTTCATGCATTAGGCCTCATCCCCCCCGTGGGGATAGACTAGAGGGTAAAGAAAAAAGTTGCCCCGCGATCGACTGCTGATTGCGCCCAAACGCTACCGCCATGACGGTGAATAATCCGCTGAACTGTCGCTAATCCAATGCCCGTACCGGGAAACTCTGCGTCGGTGTGCAGGCGCTGAAAGGCTCCGAATAATTTACCAGCATAGGCCATATCAAATCCCGCTCCATTGTCGCGAATAAAGTAAGCGAGTTTATTCTCTTCGTGAAGAATTGCCCCGAATTCGATCTCAGCATTGATACAACGAGATGTGTATTTCCACGCATTTTGGAGAAGATTTTCTAAAACAATACAAAGTAAGCGAGCATCTCCTTGAGCTTTTAGTGAGGGCGCGATCGCAATCCTTACAGAGCGTTCGGGATGGCGAGCCTGTAATTCTACGAGGATAGCAGTGGCGATCGCGCTTAAGTCAACCGTCCGATACTGCATCTCGGTGCGTGTTACCCGCGAGAGGGACAGCAAATCGTCAATTAATTCACCCATTCGCTGACTTCCGGCGCGGATGCGCTGTAAATAATGCTGCCCGCGATCGTCGAGACAATCGTTATAGCGCTCGATTAACACCTGACTAAATCCATCAATACTGCGAAGCGGGGCGCGCAGATCGTGAGAGACAGAGTAAGAAAATGCCTCTAATTCGCGGTTGGCTGCCTCAAGCTGGGCGGTGCGTTCAATCACCCGCTGTTCGAGTTGCTCGTTGAGCAGTTGAATTTCCTGTTCGGCTTGCTTGCGATCGCTAATATCTTGGATCACCGTCACGAAATACTTAGGCGTTCCTGAAGATTGCTGAACGAGCGAAACCGTGACATCAACCCAAACCGGCGAACCCTCTTTGCGGAGATAGCGTTTTTCTAGAGAATAGGTGGGTAAATTCCCCGCCAACATTTGCTGATTGCGATAGCACCCATCTAAGAGATCGTCTGGATGCGTAATTTGCTGAAAAGACAGTTGCAGTAACTCCTCGCGTTCGTAACCCACAATTTCACAAAATTTCTGATTCACCAACAGCCACTTGCCATCAAGCGCCACCTGAGCCATCCCCACCGCCGCTTGGTTAAAAATCGCGCGAAATCGCTGTTCGCTTTCCCGTAAGGCATCGCTGGCTAACTTACGCTCTGTAATATCGTTCAGCGTGCCAGAAATGCCCACAATCGTCTGGTAGCTATCTCGCGTTAAACGCGCGTAAATTTCCATCCAGCGGTAGCTGCCACTGCGGGTTAAAACCCGAAGTTCCTGACGACAATAGGGTTGTTCTTGGGAAGAAAGGCATTGGAAGAGAGTCTCTAGGGGCGAGCGATCGCTCTGATGAACGTAATCGCCGAAATTGCGCCCAATGCTCTCAGAAATTAAAAAGCCCGTAATTTCAATCCAAGCGGGATTGAGAAACGTCCAGGTTCCCGTTTCATCAGTTTGAAAGATTACCTCCTTGACATTATTGACAACCGAACGGTACTTGCGCTCGTTTTGCCGCAATGCTGATTCAGTTTGCTGGCGCTCTAGCTCTGCGGAAGCCCGTGCTGCAAAAATACTCATGATTGACTGGGTTCGAGGTTCGTTGATGATGGGTTGATCGTCAAGCACGAATAAATGTCCGATGAGACTGCCAGCGGTGCTAAAGAGGGGACAGCCAAAATAGCTATGAGCGTTGAGTTCTTTTAAAGCGGGATCGTTCGGAAACAGAGATTGTAACTCGCTGGGAAAACAATAATATTCTCGGTTTTGCACAACGAGTTCGCAGGGCGTGTTTTTCAGGTCATAGGTCAAGTTGGGCATCAGGCGATCGCCCGCCCAAAAAGCCATCGTTGTCGCCAGATTGGGATCGTCGCCTTTGAACTCTGCAACCAGCGCGTAACGGACATTTAAAGCAGCCGCCAAATGGCGCACGAGGACGGGAAAAAATTCTTGTCCCGTCACTGAGGCGGTTCCCGCAACCAAATTTTGCAACGCCTTTTCAGACTGCTTGCGATCGGTAATATCAATATCCGTCCCCACCATCCGCACGGCTTTCCCCGCTTCGTCGTAGACAACTTGCCCCTTAGATTCCAGCCAGTGAATGCTGCCATCGGGCCAAATAATCCGATATTGGGCGTGATATTCCTGTCCGTTTTCAATGGCTTGGCGCAGGGCGGCAATCGTATAATCGCGATCGTCGGGGTGAATCAGTTCAAAAAAGGCTTTGCCCGTGCCTGCAAATTCCCCAGGTTGTAACCCAAACAGAACTTCGGTATGTTCAGTCCAAATATCGCGATCGTTAAGGAGGTTCCAATCCCAAATGCCCGTGCGTGTCGCACTCAAAGCCAGTTTTAAGCGAGATTCGCTACTCAGGAGAGCAGCTTCTACGCCGATTCGTTCGTTGATTTCGCGTTGCAACGAGCGGTTGATGGCAGCCAGTTCTGCGGTGCGTTCGGCGACGCGGGCTTCGAGTTCGGTGTGGGCAAGTCTCAGCAAGGCTTCGGCCTGTTGGCGTTCGGTGACATCAATCCCAACGGTGACAATCGCATTGCCTTGATGATATTTTTGGGCGGCGATCAGGTGGTAGCGAGGGGTGCTTTGAATGCAGGTGGCAATGACTTGAGAGGCGGCGGTTTCTGGACTGGCTAGAAATTCATGGACAAATTGGGCGAATTCCGGGCCGCAATCAAAGAAGCTGACTTCTTGAGCAATAAAGTCATTGGGGTTCAGGTTGCAACTTTGAGCTAAATGTTGATTGACGCCCATGTAGCGCCCTTGAGCGTCAATCCAGGCGACAAAACCCGGAACGGCATCAATGGCGGTTTGCAGTTGCTCTTTTGCCTGTTGGAGAGCGACCAGGGTTTGCTTATATTCGGTGATATCTCGACCTTCGGGGATTAATAAAATCACCTTTCCCGTATCGTTGGTCACGGGCTTAATGGAAAAGTCAATGGTTGCCACTGAATCATCGGCGGCGAGAATATCGATTTCATAACGGATAAGTTCGCCCTTCGCCGCAGAGGCGATCGCTTCTTGCAAGCGTACCTGAGTTTCGGGAGAAATCGTCCACCACCGGACTTCCCAAAACGGCTGTCCGATAATATCGGCTTGCAATCGGGCAAATTCTAACGCCGTTTGGTTCACTTCGAGTAAGATGCCATCGGGTCTGAGCAAGCCCGTAAATTGAAAGGTTTGGTCAAATACGGCGCGAAATCGACGTTCGTGCCATTTTGAAAGTTCTTGTTCGAGGCGCAGGCGTTCGGTGACATCTTTGGCCATTGCCACAATTAAACGGCGACCGTCAGCGAGGGGGGTCAGGGGGGCAAAGCTAAAGTCCCAGATCCGTAACTCTCCGGCTCGCGTTGTAATGGTAAATTCGCCTTCTTCTCGCCAACTGTCGAGGGTGAGGTGGAGTTGTTCGAGGTGCGATCGCACGATTTCTTGGAGTTCGCCAAAGCCCAGTTGCGTCCATTGGGCGATCGTTTGCAGTTCCGAACTCTCATAACCGGTTAGATCGAGCCAGACTTGGTTAACTAGACAAATCTCCCCATCTTCGGCATAAATCATCATGGGGGTGGGAGCCTTTTTAAAGCAAGTCAGAAATCGATCTTCGCTTTCCTGTAAGGCTTGCGAGAGGCGATGAATTTCGTCTTTGTCGTTTTTTAACGAAGGCGCAGTAGGGCAATTGAGCGATGTTAAATGACTTTGTGCCCAAAAATGGCAGGTTTGGATATAGCTTAAAAGAGCAATCAGAAAACGGTAGGTTCTTGGGGTTAAACGATTTTGCAAGCGTTGCTTTGCTGAAAGTTCCGTTTGCAATCCCCACAAAATTGCATCCGCTAATAGACTTTTTTCGGCTTGAGGAGAGAGTTCTGACCAATTTTCCCAATCAACAGCCAATTCTGAGTCCAAGGCGTCAGTCTGGCGGTGCCACTGGAGCAGTTGAGCCAGGGGAGTTGCCAGCAATTCTTGTACGGGTTGGGAGTTAAAATCCCAGCTAAAGGGTAAGCTTTGCAACAGCGTTTTCGCTTCGTGGCGAGAGAGGCGATCGATTAGATAGGCAAATAGAAGATTTTTAAACCGATCGGGTAAAGGATTGTCAAGATAATAAACCTGGGTTTGTTGCCAGAGGTTTTCTAACAGTTCAGGATCTGGGGAAACGGCCGCGAACAAAGGGGGAACGCAGCCCAATCGCGATTGAATGTGTGCTGGCATCTGGATGC
>JAAHGE010000680.1 GCA_010672635.1 Desertifilum sp. SIO1I2
AGGAGTAGTTGTCGTGCGCGAAATTTTAATCAGCGTCAGCGTGATGCTGGTTTGTGTCGTTGTTCTGGTGGTCTCCCAGATTGCCAGTTTTCGCGGTGAAGCGAATGCTGCGAATATGCCCTCAGCGGGGATTGAAGATTTGGTCGTTATTGACCCGGTAGCGAGTCAAATTGTGGCCCAAGCGGCTGAAACCCAAGTTGCACCTGCTGAAGGAGAAACAATTACAACTCCTTCAGGTTTGCAGTATATCGTTCTCAAAGAAGGAACTGGCGCAACCCCCAAACGGGGCGACACCGTGGTTGTACATTACACGGGTACCCTAGCCAGTAATGGTCAAAAGTTTGATAGCTCTCGCGATCGCAATCGCCCGTTTTCCTTCAGACTAGGAGTAGGCCAGGTGATTAAGGGCTGGGATGAAGGGGTCGGTAGCATGAAAGTCGGCGAACGCCGCAAACTCATTATTCCCCCAGAGTTAGGTTATGGAGAACGCGGCGCAGGAGGTGTGATTCCTGCAAATGCAACGCTGATTTTTGATGTGGAACTTCTCAGAATTAGCTAAAACCGAGTTAAGCTTGCAACAAGGCGGGGGTTTCTCCCGCTTTTTTAGTATCTGTACAACAGGTTTTGATTAAATCTTCTACTCCTTCAACCGGATAAATGGGCGTTTGCAACTGGGCTTCAAGTTCTGCAATGCTCATATCATCCAGAAATACAGTTTCCCCTTGCTTAAGCATGACGGTGGGAAGCACAATCCCATCGCCTAATTCTTGACCTTGTAAAGCTAAAAGCAAATCCTGTCCCGTTAGCAAGCCGGTGACGGTAATCTCTCTCCCCCAATACTCGCTGCGGAGGGCGGCTAGACGGACCTCTAAGCCTTCAACTTGGTTGAGTTGAGTAACAAGGGGTGCAAAGGCTTTTTCAACAGCATTTCCCACCACCCAGGTTAAGCTACGCGGTTGAGGGAGGCACTTGGGTAATAGCGCTTTTGCCGTTTGCTGAAATTCTTTAATAAATAGACGAATAGAGCCAACCCCATTCCCAATTTGAGGATAATCTTCATAATGGGATTCCGGCGGTAGAGGTTCGCCAGCAATGAGAAACCACTCGTCGGCTAACCACACTAGAGTGGAATGCAGGTTTTGCCGAAATTGAACTTGCAAGCGTTGAACTTGCTCAATTACTTCTTGGGCTTTTTCAACAGAGACGGGAATCAGTTCGTCATCGGTGGGTCGAAATTTGGTGAGACCTACGGGAACCACGGCGATAGAGGCTACGGCGGGAATTTCGCCTTTGTGGAACTGGGCTAAATCTAAGAGGGTTTTTTCCAGGTGTTCGCCGTCGTTAATTCCCGGACAAACGACGACTTGAGCATGAATTTGCAACCGTTTTTTTTGAAACCAGCGCAATTGGTCTAAAAGTTGTCCGGCGCGGGGGTTTTTTAACAGTCGCGTGCGAATTTCGGGTTCTGTGGCATGAACGGACACGTAAAGCGGAGAGAGGCGCATTTGGTCAATTCTGTCCCACTCTCTCTGGGTTAGGTTAGTGAGGGTCAGATAACTGCCGTAGAGAAAACTCAGGCGGTAGTCATCGTCTTTAAGATATAAGCTTTGACGCTTTCCAGGGGGCTGCTGGTCGATAAAGCAAAAGGGACAGCGGTTGTTACACTGAATTAAGCCATCAAATAGGGCGGTTTCAAATTCGAGTCCAAGGTCTTCGTCGTAGTCTTTCTCAATTTCGAGATGGTGTGTTTTCCCGCGAGTATCCAGCACTTCAAGTTCTAGGAACTCGTCGGCGCACAGAAATTGATAGTCAATTAAATCGCGCGGTTGCTGACCGTTGATGGAGATAATGGCATCTCCGGGTTCAAATCCCATTTCATCAGCAATGGAGTTGGGGAAGACGCGGCTAATTGCCGCCGGACGGATAGAAACAGCGCTCATGGCTGGTGGGGAAATAACGGATAATCGGCTTTTTCGATCCTAGCTGTTTTCGATCAACCCTGTGGCGATCGCGCCGAGGATGATGACGCCAAAAATTAACCGATACCAGATAAATAACCAGGTACTGCGGGTTTGCAGAAAGCGAATCAGCCAAACAATGGACAGGTAGGAGAAAATCGTCGCCGACACTAAACCGATGAAGACGTTGGCGAGACTGTTGGTGACAAAGCCATCTTTGAAAACGCCAATAAATTCAACTATCCCAGCTAAGGTAATGGCGGGAAGTCCTAACAGGAAGGAAAAGCGCGCTGCTGTTGCGCGTTCTAAGCCAATAAATAACCCGGCGGTGATGGTGGAACCGGAACGGGAAACCCCTGGCATGAGGGCGAGGGCTTGGGCTAGCCCCATATTAATCCCGTCCCAAACGTTGAGGTCGGTAAAGTTACGCTTGCGTTTTCCGAGGCGTTCGGCGATTCCCAGTAAGAGAGACATGAGAATTGAGGCTGTTGCGATCGCTGCCATGCTCCGTAGGGGAGAGTTATCATAATCGGGGATAAAGACTTTCAGCAATCCCCCAAAAAATAGAATCGGCAGAGTTCCTAAACCAATCCCCAGCGCCATCTGATAGTCTTGATGCTCGTAATCTCGGCGTTGAATCGCCCCCCAAGCCCCTTGGGTAATTTGCACTAAGTCGCGCCAAAAATACCACAAAACGGCCCCAATACTGCCCAGTTGAATCACCGCAGTAAAGGTGACGCCCGGATCTCCCCATCCTAGAAATACAGGAATTGCTTTTAAGTGAGCTGTACTGCTAATCGGGATAAATTCGGTTAACCCCTGCACCATCCCTAAAAAAGCAGCTTGCCAAATATTCATCTGTTCGCTAAGTGGCGAAATTTC
>JAAHGE010000681.1 GCA_010672635.1 Desertifilum sp. SIO1I2
GATCTCGCCGCGCGCGGTGTTCACCACATAGGCATGCGGCGGCAGCAGGTCGAGCCGGCGCGCCGACAGCAGGTGGAAGGTGGCCGGCGTATGCGGGCAGTTCACCACTCATAAATCCAAGGGGTTAAACTGGGCTTCCAACTCGCCAGTTCTTCCTCTTTGAACCACAGGCTAATTTCCCGTTGGGCGGTTTCGACTGCATCAGAACCGTGAATAATATTGCGACCGATACTAATGCCAAAATCGCCGCGAATGGTTCCCGGTTCGGCCGTCAGAGGGTTGGTGACGCCAATGATTTTACGGGCAGAAGCGACTACGCCGTCTCCTTCCCACACCATTGCGACGACCGGGCCAGAGGTAATAAACTCAACCAAACCTTTAAAGAAGGGTTTTTCTTTATGCACGTCATAGTGCTGTTCTGCTAACTCGCGGCTGACGTTCAGCAACTTTAACCCAACGAGGGTAAAGCCTTTTTTCTCAAAGCGGCTGATGATGTCACCCACTAAATTGCGTTGAACTCCATCCGGTTTGATCGCGATAAATGTGCGTTCCATTGCTATTTCCTTCGTGCTGGATGACGAGATCCTGGGGTTAAATAACTCAAAACCCAATTATTTTAAGCTATCTGGGATCGTTCGCGCTCTAGGTGATGCCGGCGACAGACAATTGACCCCGCAGAGCGATACACTCAACCAAACTCTTTGCTCGGCGTAGAAGTGCGATCGCGCTCCTCTGTAGAAGTCAGGACAATTGACTTCTCGAAGAGGATGAGAACTAGCCAGAAGAATTGCTAAACTGTCAATTCGAGGAATGTTACGGGAGGTCAAGAGCCATAATGCGGGCTGAGGGAGAAATCGCAGGAGCGATCGATAAAGCGCGAGGTGCGTCTGGGAACGGAGAAACCGCCTTAGCAAGAGCCAAAGCAACCCATTGGACGATTGAGGATAGCGAAGAACTTTATCGGATCAATGGTTGGGGCGATCCTTATTTTTCAATTAATGCCGCCGGTCATGTGACGGTTTCGCCGAGGGGCGATCGCGGTGGCTCTCTGAGTTTATACGAGTTAGTTGATGCGATCAAACAGCGAAATCTCAACTTACCCTTGCTGCTGCGCTTTCCAGATATCTTAGAAGACCGGATCGAACGCTTAAATGCTTGTTTTGCGAAAGCGATCGCCCGTTATAACTATCCGGGCTATTATCGCGGCGTGTATCCGGTAAAATGCAATCAACATCGCCATCTGGTGGAAGATTTGGTACGCTTCGGTCAACCGCATCAGTTTGGCTTAGAAGCAGGGTCGAAACCGGAATTATTGATTGCTTTAGCTACCCTGCAAACGCCGAACGCGCTGTTAATCTGCAATGGCTATAAAGACCGAGAATATATCGAAACGGCGATTTTAGCCCGTCGCTTGGGTAAAATTCCGATTATTGTGATCGAACAGCTTGAGGAAGTGCAACTTGCGATCGAAGCCAGCCGCAAGCTAGGCGTAGAACCCATTGTTGGCGTTCGGGCTAAGTTAAGTACCAAGGGGGTAGGACGATGGGGCGGATCGACGGGCGATCGCGCTAAATTTGGGTTAACGGTTCCTGAAATTCTCCAAGCGGTAGAAGAATTGCGCGAAGCTGAGTTGCTGTCTTCTTTGCAACTGTTGCATTTTCACATTGGATCGCAAATTTCCGCCATTGGTGCCATTAAAGATGCGATCCGCGAAGCCAGTCAAATTTATGTCGAACTGGCGAAACTGGGCGCAAACATGACTTACCTCGATGTGGGCGGTGGTTTAGGGGTAGACTACGATGGCTCAAAAACCAACTTCTATGCCTCGAAAAACTACAATATGCAAAACTATGCCAATGATATTGTGGCAGAGGTTAAGGAGGCTTGCACCGAGCGCAATTTACCCGTTCCGACCCTCGTGAGTGAAAGCGGCAGAGCGATCGCCTCTCACCAAGCTGTGTTAGTCTTTGATGTCCTCAGTTGTAGCGATGTCCCTACAGGTACAGAAGAACCCGCTAGCGAAGGCGAACATCTGATTATCCGCAACTTGTGGGAAACCTGCCAATCGATTAGCGTGGAGAACTATCAAGAAGCCTTCCACGATGCAACGCAGTTTAAAGATGAAGCCATTAGTTTATTTAACTTTGGCTATGTCAGCCTAACTCAACGCGCCAAAGCCGAGCGGTTATACTGGGCCTGTTGTGAAAAGATTCTCGCGATCGCGCGTCAGCAAGAATACGTCCCCGATGACTTAGAAGACCTAGAAAAGATTATGGCGTCTATCTACTACGTCAATCTTTCTGTCTTCCAATCTGCACCGGATAGTTGGGCGATCGATCAACTCTTCCCCATTATGCCCATTCATCGCCTCAATGAGGAACCCACCTGTCGCGCTACCCTCGCCGATCTCACCTGCGACAGCGACGGTAAAATTGACCAATTCATTGACTTGCGCGGTGAAATCAAATCCGTACTGGAACTGCACCCCTTTAAACCAGGAGAACCCTACTATCTTGCCATGTTCCTGAGTGGGGCCTACCAGGAAATTATGGGCAGTTTGCATAACCTATTTGGCGATACCAACGCAGTTCATATCAAAATGACGCCGACAGGCTACCAAATTGAGCATGTGGTCAAAGGCGATACGATGACGGAGGTGTTATCCTACGTTCAGTATGATGCCGAAGATTTAATTGAAAGCATCCGCAAGCAGTCGGAACAAGCTTTACAAGAGAAGCGGATCACCCTCCAAGAGTCGCGCCGCCTCATGCAAAACTACGAACAAAGCCTTAGACGCTATACCTATTTAACGTCTACTTAGAT
>JAAHGE010000682.1 GCA_010672635.1 Desertifilum sp. SIO1I2
CGAAGCTGCTGTTCTTGGCGGCGATCTCGGGACGCAGCAGGAAGTCGATGAACAGGTGCGCGTTCCTCGGGTGCTCGGCATCCGCCGGGATCGCCAGCATGTCGAAGAACATCACCGCGCCCTCCCTCGGGATCGAATAACGCACCTCGATGCCCTTGCCGGCCTCGCGGGCACGGTCGCGCGACTGCAGCACGTCGCCGGACCAGCCGAGCGACAGGCAGACCTCGCCGTTGGCGAGGTCGTCGATGTACTTCGACGAGTTGACGTTCTTGACGTAGGGGCGGATCGCCATCAGGACCTTCTCGGCCGCCGCCAGGTCCTCGGGCTTCTCGCTGTTCGCATCCTTGCCGAGCCAGATCAGCACCGTGCCGACCACCTCGGAGGGCGCGTCCAGCACCGTCACGCCGCAGTCCTGGAACTTCGACACGACCTTCGGATCGTAGAACATCGCGAAGCTGTCGACGGGCGCATCGGGCATGCGCTCCCTGATCTTGGCGACATTGTAGCCGGCGCCCGAGGTGCCCCAGAGATAGTTCACGGCGTACGCATTGCCCGGGTCGTGCTGGGCGACGCGCCGGGTGATCTCAGGGTCGAGGTTCTTGAGGTTCGGCAGCGCGGCCTTGTCGAGCTTCTGGAACGCGCCCGCGTCGATCAGCCGCCGCAGGAACGACGCCGAGGGCACGACGATGTCGTAGCCCGTGTTGCCCGTGAGCAGCTTGGTCTCGACCATCTCGTTGGAGTCGAAGACGTCGTAGTTCACCTTGATGCCGGTCTCGCGCGTGAAGTCCTCGAGCACGGTGGGATCGATGTAGTCCGACCAGTTGTAGACGTTCAGCACCTTGTCCTCGCCGGTGCCGACCGAGCCGGCAGGCGCGGCGGTAGGCACCGAACCTGCAGCAGCGGGCTTTTCCGACGACTTCTCGCCACAGGCGGCCAGCAGCAGCGCGGCCGCCACGGGCAGGGCGAGGTCGTTATCAGGAATGTTGAAGTGGAGCTAGCTGATGAGGAAACAGGCAGCAGCGAGCTCCAGAATAGGCTGATGGCCTGTATATATCAACCAGATGGCCACTGCAAACACGTCCTGGACGAGAGAAGAGCGGCTTGGCTGTATCAAGGATACCTGCACATGCAGAGAAAGCACGCAAACGTCATGCACCGCCTGCAAGCAGGCACATTTGCAGAAGAACTATATCTGCTACTGGAAAGATACACACCCGGCAAACCCCACCCTCTGCGCCGTGACAGGGAGCTTAAACAAAAGGACCTAAAATCAGTGACCACCCTCCACCCTGCCCTGAACTCCCTGATGGGTAATGCACAGGAAAGATTTGCTAGCCCACTTGATGCTTCATTCTACGCAGTCAACTACTGGACCCCATATGCAAGGGATCAGGTGTTCGGAGCTAGCTATAACGCATACAAAGTCAAGTGGACAGGACCATCTATAGCTGTGCCGGACTTTGATAAGGCAGCAACAGCAGAGGCAGTGGAGTGGGCAATCAAATCTGCACAAACGGTTCATGAGCCCTCTTTAGCGCTGCTAGTCGTACCTGCCCACTATCCATACGCAGGAGACACGATATACGAAGCGCTGGTAGCGTACCACCCTCACCTGTGCCAGACATTGGCCCACATCCCACGCAGATGCATGCCGCTTGCCACTGAAGACCATGCTATGAGAGCGCTCCCACCAAGACCCAACCAGGGTTTCTACATCATTGCAATAGGTAATGCATCGGGATTCGAAAAGTATTTGCCACTCTGGGAACCTCGATGGAGATCAGACTTCCGGGACGCTGTTCGGAGGGCATGCCTGCAACCCAAAGACTGCAACCAGGACATAACCTTCTGGGATTTGGAACAAGCGACTTTGAGGGTAGAACCTCCGACGCATGGTGAAACAATATGGGATGCGACCACAACCAAGAAGTTCAGACGTAGACCTCTCGACATAACCAGGCCAGGCAGGCTTCCTGACCACGTTTTTGACTGCAAACCGAATAGCACCAATAGTGACGCATTCAATGACCGAAAACAGAGGATCGACGCAACAGTTGCTGAGGCCCTACAGAACCTGAAGCGGCTGCAACCACGGACTCCAGAACTGCTGCACGATTGGAGACGATTCAGATATACAGACGGAAGCTGCATCGACCTTCAAAATCACGGATTGAAGGGATCCAGTATTGGCGCAGCCGTTCACATACCGGCCAGGCAACCAGGAGAAGGACCAGCCAACCAGCAGGATGGAACCACGCTGTTTATCTCCTGTGCTCACAAAGAAACCAGTGTATACCTACAAAACTGCAATTCCATAAACAGGGCTGAACTTACAGCAATATTGACCGCTTTGCAACATTCCTCTTGTGAGCTCCCACTGCACACAGACATACACATAGCCACTGACAGCTTGGGGTCCATATATCAAATTCACAGGATGCTCTGCAGACCACAGGACATGCGAGAACACAGGCATGCACACCTAATAATGGACATAGTGCGGGAGATAGGAAGACAGAGAGGCACCGTACACTTGTGGAAAGTAAAAAGTCACGTAGGGATCATAGGAAATGAAAGAGCAGACAAAGCAGCACAAGCAGTGGCCAAAGGGGAGATTGGAGAGGAAGACCTGACACAATGCTCGACCGCTAGTAACTGTAGGACCAACATGTACTGGCCACACATTACTGATTTCTGGCCCCTTATCTGAAAGAGGGCGGCGGGCGATACGTCGCCGTCGGGTTCCAGAGCGGCGCGGGCGCCGATCCCGCCCAGGCGGCGCTGAACGCCGCATACCAGACCCGGTTTGGGTCCGATCG
>JAAHGE010000683.1 GCA_010672635.1 Desertifilum sp. SIO1I2
AATAGGCAAATGCGTGAGTTAAGGAAATGGCGTAAGAAGAGTACAGTTGAGTTAAATTTTGCTGAAGAATATAGTGAAGAAAAGAAGGAGTTAAGAAGGAAAGCCAAAAGAGCGAACAAATGCCAATTAATCCTACCTTTATTAAGGGAAGAGTTTGTCTTTTTAGGGTTTCTGCGATAGTCAAATTTGCTGAGGTTCTGACTGGTAGAATCATTTCTTGGAAGAATAATCCCAACAGAAAACTAGCAGCAGCATAGCCAAAGTGACGACGAAAAATAAAAGCAAGTGCGATGAGTAAACCGATTGCAGGAATCTTAACCCAGACGTGAGATGGACGATGATAACTATAAATCAAAATTGCGCCAGCAATCCCTAAAGTTCCTCCAATATCAGGATATCCTTCTAACAAAGTGTACCAAGTTGAGGGGATAGCCAGGGTGACAAAGGTTGCACTCCAAAATGCCAGACGGGGTGAGATAGAGGAGGTAATAAAACTAGCAATCTTACCGAGAATGAGTCCTAATGGAATTTGATAAACAAGCGCTACACTGGCAATGTAGGACATTCGAGATTGTCCCGCAAGACTCATTAGAGGAATTAAGGGGAGGATGTATAGCTTGTTATAGTCTGAGGCGAGAGATTGGCGAATATCTTGCCAAGCTAATTGAGGAGATTCTAGAAAAGTTTGAGTAATTTCTAATGCCCAATTATAATAGGCTGCCCTATCCCAGAAAAAGAAAGTTTGCTCCTGGGACACATAGAGATAGACAATTGCGATCGCAAGGAGTATATATAGACTCAGTAACCCACATTGCTGCCAAAAAGACTGCTGGCGAAGAGATTTCAGCATTAGCAAAAAATGATTGAGTAGGACAATATTAAGAATTGCAATATTGACCCTTAGAAACTTACGATAGATTTATGCTTATATGCGCCACAATTCTTCCCAAAATTTGAGATAGGTTCAGCGATTGATGCACATTAATCGGTTTGAATGTGGAGAGCGTCAACTTCTAAGGTGCAATGATTCACAGAGGCGATTGGTTCGTAGTTTAGCACATCCATCTGGAGATAGCGAGCATTTGCCGCAGCTAAGGATAGGCTAAATTTCCCATTGTTCGTATACGCAACTGACCTTATTAAGGCTGATTTAAACGATTCCCTGTTCGTGCAACCATAAAATAACACCACTTGATAATACCCAACCGATAACGGTGCCTAAGATCGGGATATCATTGAGAAGAATTTCCTCCGGCCGTTCGCTCTTTCCGCCTAAACTAATCCTAGGGTCGCTCAACAGTTGATAGCGGAAAATGCCATAGAGAACCCACGGTAAGGTTAGCATCATCCAGGGGGTAGCCGCGCCATCGACTTGCGGGCCG
Organism: Desertifilum sp. SIO1I2; assembly: GCA_010672635.1. Lineage (GTDB taxonomy): Bacteria > Cyanobacteriota > Cyanobacteriia > Cyanobacteriales > Desertifilaceae > Desertifilum. The sequence goes on from JAAHGE010000683.1 coordinate 1,383, forward strand.
GAACTCCACAAAGCATAGGTCATAATAGCACCTGTCGTAACCGTACTTTCAATTCGGGTTAATAGGGGAAGAGAATAGTGTTGTAAAACGGCGCGGGTTTTTCCTCGGCGACGCCCTAAACGCAACTCGGCTTTGCGCTTCTCCACGCCTAAAAATAGCGCTAGCATGGCAGTACACAACAGCAACCAGGCGGAGATGGGGATACCTGTCGCTGCACCTCCGGCGTAGGCGCGTAAAACGAAACCGAGCGCGATCGCCATAATATCCCAAATCGCCACTTGTTTGAGCCAAAAATTATAGGCTAATTGCAATAGTGCATACCCGGTTAGCGTTGCGCCTAGACTAAACCCATCCATACAAGCCACGAACAAAGTCCCAAACAGCAATATCCCCGCCATACTCAACGCTAGGGGAATGCTGACTAAACCAGAAGGTATCGGACGCTTGCACTTAACTGGATGCAACCGATCTGCCTCAACATCCACAATATCATTGAGCAGATAAAACCCACTGGATATCCCGCAAAACAGGATAAAAGCGAGGCTGCTTCCCCCAACCGACTCGCCTGTAAACTCAAACGCAAATAAAGGCGCAGCAAAGACAAGCAAGTTTTTCGTCCACTGACGTACCCTCAAGGCTGAAAGCAGGTGACGCATAGCAAGTCCCAAGGTAAACCGTCTGAAGTAGTATAGACGCAACTTGTAACATCTGTACCCGCTTCAGAAGATTCTGACTCAGACTGAGGCTTTAGTCTTTCTGTTGCTGATAGCGCTGTTTGAACTCTCTTTGGCGCTGCTGATGATCCACAATTGGTTCTGGATAGTCTCCACGCTCGTCTGGGGGGATTTTACCACTAATGAGATATTCTGTATCCACAGAACTTAACTCCGGTACCCATTCCCGGATATAATCCCCTTCAGGATCGAATTTCTGTGCCTGACTGGCGGGGTTGAAAATGCGGAGGGGTTTAGGGTCCATACCACTGGATGCACTCCATTGCCATCCGCCATTGTTCGCGCTTAAATCCCCATCATATAGCTTTTGCAGAAAATACTTTTCGCCCCATTGCCAGTTAATGATTAAATCCTTGGTTAGGAAGCTGGCAACTATCATCCGACATCGGTTGTGCATCCACCCGGTTTCGTTAAGCTGGCGCATGGCTGCATCCACAATAGGATACCCCGTTTTCCCTTCACACCAGGCTTGAAAATGGTCTTCGTTATTCTCCCAGGGAAAGTCTTGAAACGTTTCTCGGTAAGGTCCCTCTGCTAGGCTGGGAAAGTGATACATGGCGTGTTGATAAAATTCGCGCCAAGCTAATTCATGTTGCCAAGTTTGGCTTAATTAACAATAGTGCGGCGGTTATTATTGGGGCGATGGTGATTGCCCCTTTAATGTTACCGTTACGGGCCATTGCCTTTGCTGCGTTAGAAGGG
>JAAHGE010000684.1 GCA_010672635.1 Desertifilum sp. SIO1I2
TGCTTATATTACTTCTATTTGTATAAGTTATTTTTGAGTTTCTGGTTTTATAAAATCGATCTAGCCAACGAATATGCCCTGGAATGCAGTAATTATTTGGTTGCTAGTTCAGGAACTGTTGCTGACTCAGTATTTTATTTTTATAATGCTCTCAGCGCTCTCGCTCAATTGAATCGAGATTCAGAGGACTCATCTACTTTATTAGCCAGGGTAGAGCAAAGCCTAGAAGTCTTGCAGCGCTGGGCAGATGATGCTCCCATGAATTATCAGCACAAAGTGGATTTAATCAAGGCTGAAAAAAGTCGCCTATTCGGTCAAAAATCAGAGGCTATTGAATTATACGATCGGGCAATTTCTGGGGCAAAGACTAATGAATATGTTCAAGAAGAAGCCCTGGCGAATGAATTAGCCGCAAGATTCTATCTAGATTGGGATAAAGAACGGATTGCCCAAGAATACATCACCCAAGCCTATTATGGTTATGTGCGTTGGGGGGCGACGGCTAAAGTGGCTCATTTAGAACAAGCTTACCCTCAATTGCTCGCCCCGATTCTCCAACAAGCGGCTATATCTCTTTCTGCAAATGAAACGATTTTTACATCAAGTAGCGTTACAGCCGATTGTCTCAGTCATTCTAATAGCAATCAAGCTTCAGTGGCTTTAGATTTAGCGACTGTGATTAAGGCGTCTCAAACCATTTCAGGCGAAATTGAATTGGAAAAATTGCTATCAGCATTGCTCCACAGCGTTATTCAAAATGCTGGGGCTGATAAATGTGCGTTTATGTTACTTGAAGGGGGACGCTTGCACATTCAGGCGATCGCTCAATTATCTTCAACACCCAATCGAGAAACAGAACCCATTGATTTTTATTCCCTGTTGTTGAATCCACAGTTAGTCGAAGATTCAACAGAGGTTCCGGTTGGCTTAATCAATACCGTTAAACGCAGCTTGCAACCGGCGGTGATTATTGATGCCACCTTGCATCCGCAGTTACTCCACGAACCCTACATCCAACAACAGCAACCGAAGAGTATTCTATGCAGCCCAATTTTACGCCAGGGGCAGTTGCTAGGGCTATTGTATCTGGAAAATCGCAGTACCTGCGGGGCATTTACGCGCGATCGCGTTGAACTGCTGAACCTCCTTTGCGCGCAAGCAGCCATTTCGCTGTTAAATGCCCGACTCTACGAACGAGAACAGGAAAAATCCCAGTCTTTACAAGCGTCTCTGGAAAAATTACAGGAAACGGAAGCTTCGCTCGCCAAAGAACGGGAGTTTCTCAATACGATTATTCACACAATTACCGATGGGATTGTGGTCTGCGATGCCAAGGGTAAGCTAGCGCTTTTTAACCAAGCCAGCGAGACTTTTCATGGTTTTCCCCTAGAATTGCTACCTTGCGAACGCTGGGCAGAATGCTTCAACCTTTATCATGCAGATGGAAAAACGCCCCTAGAAACCGCAGAAATTCCATTGTTTCGCGCTCTCCAAGGTGAAATTGTAGATAATGTGGAAATGGCGATCGCTCCTAAAGATGCCCCTACTAGAACCCTGTTAGCCAGCGGACAAGCAATCTTCGATCCTTGGGGAAATAAAGTCGGTGCAGTGGTGGTGATGCGAGATATTAGCGATCGCAAGCAGGCAGAGTCCGCTATCTTACAAAAATCCCAAGAACTCGAACAAGCCCTACTGGCATTGCAACAAGCCCAATTACAGGTGGTTCAAAGCGAGAAAATGTCAGCGCTGGGTAACTTAGTCGCTGGGGTTGCTCATGAAATGAATAATCCTTTGGGCTTTATTTACGCCACTCTCGAACAGTCTAAACCCACCTTGAGCGAAATCATCGATCATCTCAGACTTTACCAGCATCATGTCGTCAATCCCGGTTCAGAGATTTTAGACCATGCTGAAGAGATTGACTTGGAATATACCTTAGAAGATTTTCCCCGGATGCTAGAGGCGATGAGTGGTGCTTGCGATCGCCTCAGAAATATTAGCACGAGCCTCCGGATCTTCTCCCGCACCGATAAAGATTACAAGGTGCCGTTTAATGTTCATGAAGGGATTGACAGCACAATTTTAATCCTCAAGCATCGCCTCAAAGCCAACGAACTCCGTCCGGCAATTGAGGTGACAACCCATTATGCAGAAATTCCGCCCATTGAGTGTTTTCCGGGACAACTCAACCAGGTGTTTATGAATATTCTGGCGAATGCGATTGATGCGTTAGATGAAGCCAGTCGAGAACGGAGTTTTGCCGAACTCGAAGCGAACCCCCATCAGATTTTGATTGAAACCTCCTGCGATCGCCACTCGGTGAAAATTGCGATCGCCGATAATGGTCTGGGGATGAGTCCGGAGATTCAAGAGCGGATCTTCGAGCATTCGTTTACCACCAAGGGAGTCGGTAAAGGGACGGGGTTAGGATTAGCGATCGCCCATCAAATTGTGGTAGACAAACATGGGGGAACGATTGAAGTCAACTCCGTCTTAGGTCAGGGGACTGTATTTGAGATGATTTTGCCCTTCGGAGGTTAAGGGGTCTGGGTGCTGCCAAATCCTCGTCAAGCGAGTTGGGGAATGGCAAATGCTAAAATATCCATAGTTTGCCGCCCGCCGATTGCACGACATCCAGTAGAACAGGGCGTAAAACTGCGGTAATGACAAGCGATCGCGAGGGCGCGATATTGACTCATGACGGATCGGATTTTAGTTCTTGGCGGAATGGGCAGAATTGGTAGCAGCGTCGTCCGGTGACTACAATTTCCGCATCTACGTGGTTTGCTAAATCCTGGGCGACGCTGCTACCAATTC
>JAAHGE010000685.1 GCA_010672635.1 Desertifilum sp. SIO1I2
AGGAAGAAGACATTACCGAACTCGCCACCGCAGAGCGGAAAGGATTGCGTTGGGCTGGTTTTTCTTTATTAGTCTATCTCGCCTTTATCGCAATTTTAACGCTTCCTCCCCAAGGCATTTTACGCGATCCAGAAACCCAAGCACTGATTCCTTCCCCGTTTATTAACGGGATTGTCTTCCTGATTGCGATCGCCTTTTTTATTCCCGGCGTTGTTTACGGTAAGGTAGCCGGAACAATCCAAAACGATCGGGATGTCGCAAAAGGTTTATCTCATTCGATGAGTTCCCTGGGATATTATATCGCCCTTGCCTTTGTTGCTGCCCAATTTATTGCTTATTTCAGTTGGAGTAATTTAGGTGTTATTCTAGCCATTAATGGTGCAGAATTAATTCAAGCCAGCGGTTTCACCGGACCACCACTGCTAATTTTATTTATCTTACTTACTGGCGTTATCAATCTCTTTGTCGGTTCGGCTTCTGCAAAATGGGCAATTATGGCTCCGGTATTTGTTCCCATGTTAATGTTAGTGGGGTTGTCGCCAGAACTGACTCAGGCGGCCTATCGCATTGGCGACTCAACGATGAATATTGTTACCCCCTTAATGCCATACTTTCCGATCGTGGTTGCCTTTGGTCAAAGATACGATCGCAATTTAGGCATCGGCAAACTGATCTCTTTAATGCTCCCCTATTCCCTTGCCTTTTTAATCGCTTGGTCAATCTTATTTGTCGCTTGGTTTATCTTAAATATTCCCCTAGGTCCTGGCGCACCCATTAGAATTTAATCTCAATAAAAAAGGTGAACCCTCACCCCTCTCCCTAGGGAAAGGGAAAGTTTTCAACTGATTGAAGCTGGCGATAGATACAATTAAAGGGTGTCAAAACTTCGGGAACTGCTGTCAGCAATAGAGCTACTGTAGGAGCTATTCTTGTATTTAACTAGATCCTACCCCTCGGAAGCCTTCGTCAGTACCTGGTTAAAGCGTAGCCTAGGCAGAACTGTCAACGGACTTAGGAATGTTGCTATCCCCTTTCAGAACCTGAACCAATAACTGATATATTAAGAAATCGTTCTGTATCCCAACCCTTCGCAATTTTTTATGACTACTGTTGATGATAAATCTGTTGTAAAAGAGTATTTCAACGCTACGGGATTCGATCGTTGGCGGCGGATCTATGGCGATGGTGAAGTCAATAAAGTTCAGCTTGATATTCGCATCGGACACCAGCAAACGATTGATACTGTCCTAGGTTGGTTAAAAGCCGATGATAATTTAACTCATTTAACCATTTGCGATGCAGGATGCGGAGTCGGCAGTTTAAGCATTCCCCTCGCTGAAGCGGGTGCTAAGGTTGAGGCAAGCGACATCTCAGAAAAGATGGTGGGTGAAGCCAAAGAAAGAGCCGCATCTGAGACGCTAAAAGGCTCTCTGAATTTGAGCGTCCAAGATTTAGAATCTCTTCGAGGTCAGTATCATACAGTGATTTGCCTGGATGTGTTAATCCACTATCCGCAAAACCAAGCGGATGCGATGATTTCGCATCTGTGTTCTTTAAGCGAGTCGCGGGTGATTCTGAGCTTTGCGCCTAAAACTTGCTTCTATAGTTTATTAAAGAAGATTGGCAGTCTGTTTCCCGGCCCTAGTAAAACGACTCGCGCTTATTTGCACAAAGAGGCGGATGTGATTGCGATTTTAGAGAAAAACGGGTTTAACATTCAACGTCAAGATATGACCAAAACCCGCTTCTATTTCTCTCGGATCTTGGAAGCAACCCGGAGTGCAAGTTAAAATAACCGACAATGAGTAGGGTGGGGCGATCGCAATGAGGCTGTTCAAAAAGCTAGCGGCGGGAGTTCTGTTAAGCGCGGGTTGCGTGCTGCTATTAGCCGTAGCCGTCGATCGTCTTGATGAGATGGATGAAGAAGAAACCCCCATCGCCGCAGTTATTACCGCTTTAGCCCTCGGTATCCCCGCGATCGCCTCCGGGGGGGCGATCCTCAAGCAACTGCATCGCGATCGCCAACAAGCCGAACGCGATCGCCTGCAATCGACCTTTTACCACCTCCTCGAAGCCAACAATGGCCGACTGACGGTTTTGCGGTTTGCAATGGCAGCCAACCTCCCCGCCGCCACTGCGAGACAATACCTCGATGAAAACGCTAAATGCTTCAATGCTGAGTTTGAACCCCTAGATAATGGCGATATTGCCTACCAATTCCACCTCTAGAAGGGAATTCGATCGCGCGATCTCGCGAGTGCGTATTCTCTCCAAAATGCCTGATTTGGATTGGGTAAGTCTGAATTAAACTAAAGTACATTAGAGGCTGACTATCTGTGAGCAAAATATTTTTGTTCGCTGCGGCTATTTTTGCCGGAATTTCAGTAGCAATGGGGGCATTTGGTTCCCATTCGTTGAAAACCGCTTTAAGCGATCGCGCTTTAGAGCTTTTTGAAACGGGAACCCGCTACGAGATGTATCATGCATTGGGGTTACTCGCGATCGCTTTACTCTTGAGTCAAACACCCAATGGGCATTTCTGGTTAATTGCTGCCGGTTATGCTTTTATTGTGGGGATTTTCTTATTTTCTGGCAGTCTGTACGCCCTTAGCATGACGGGTATCAAGGGGATGGGAGCCATTACCCCCCTCGGTGGCATTGCCTTTTTATTAGGCTGGGGATGTTTAGCGATCGCCGCTTGGAGTTTTAAGTAACGGTTCGGCTTTGCAATAAATTTTGATTGGCGTATCGTTGAAATAGTGAAACAAGGCTGGTTGTGTCCCGCCTTGTTTCACT
>JAAHGE010000686.1 GCA_010672635.1 Desertifilum sp. SIO1I2
TTTCATATCTTAATAGAGTAAACTTATCAGGAGCCAATCTATCTCAAGCAAGCTTAATAGATTCTCAACTTAAAGGTGCCAACTTACAAGATGCGATTTTAGAAAAGGCAAGCTTACAAAGAGCTAATTTAGTTCATGCAAACTTAACCAATGCCAATCTCAAAAGAGCTAACTTAACAAATGCTATAACTTATCAGGTTGTTTGGGACAATGCTCAATTAAATCATACAGTTATGCCTGATGGTAAAATATATCATTCAGATCCATTCTTTTCGGAATCTGATATAACAGAAAAAGCATTAGGAGATACTAACGATATGCCCAATAAGATTGTTCAATCAGAACACGCGCCTGCACCTGTGGGACCTTATAGTCAGGCGGTGGCGGCGACGGGGGAAATTTTGTTTGTTTCGGGACAAATTGCCATCGATCCGAGAAGTAATACGGTTGTTTATACGGATGATGTGGTGAAGCAAACCGAACAGGTGATGCAGAACTTGGAGGCGATTTTGTCGGCGGCGGGTTATACCTGGCAAGATGTGGTGAAGACGACAGTTTTCTTGTCGGATATGAATAATTTTGCGGCGGTTAATCAGGTGTATGCTCGGTATTTTGATGCGGATAAAGCGCCTGCTAGAGCTTGTGTAGAAGTTTCGCGTTTACCCAAGGATGTGTTAGTGGAAATTGATTGCGTCGCGGTTCTTTGATTGTATGCTCGTTTGTCAATTGATTTGCCGGAACGTCAGGGAAATTTGACGGTTTCGAGAATTGCGATCGCAGCCAGGAAAACCGCTTCCTGGCTCGTCGCTTCAGCCTGCGGAATTGAACGGTTTGTAAGCTCAAAATTTCGGAAATTTCTTCAGCTTCCCCCTAGACTTTTCGAGAAAAAACAGGTATATTTTTATCATGGGAAAATGTGCCCGCATATATATAGGGGTTGGACGCGCTTCAATACAGCTTGACTCTTATCCCCCCTATCAACGCTCTGACTCCCTTTAAAGCAGATATCTCATGAACCCTCAACCCCTTCCTCAAGGTATCCCTAACTTACCTGAAACGCTTCAGTTGAGGACGTACCAAAGACAGGCGGTGGAAAGTTGGTTTGCGAGTCGGGGGAAGGGAACCTTAAAGATGGCGACAGGAAGCGGGAAGACCATAACCGCCTTAGCGATCGCCTCCGAGCTTTATCGTAAAATCCAATTACAAGCCCTAATTGTGATTTGTCCCTATCGCCATCTTGTGACACAATGGGCAAGAGAATGCGATCGCTGCAACATTACCCCCATTCTCGCCTTTGAAAATGTGCGGACTTGGCAAACCCAACTCGCTAACCAACTCTATAATGTATTAGCCGGAAACCAACCCTTCCTCGCCGTCATTACCACCAACGCCACCTTAAGAAGTGAAGGCTTTCAGTCGCAACTCTCCTACTTTCCCGAAAAAACCCTAATTATTGGCGACGAAGTGCATAACCTCGGTTCCGCCAAACTCGAAGAAAGCCTCCCGCGACACCTGGGTTTAAGACTCGGCTTATCCGCCACCCCCGAACGCTTTTTTGATGAAACGGGTACAGAAGCCGTATTAAATTACTTTGGTTCCGTCTTACAACCCGAACTTACCCTAGCCGATGCCATTCGCCAAGGGGCCTTAGTTCGTTACTTATATTATCCGATTCTCGTTAGCCTAACCGATAGCGAATCTTTAACCTACGCCAGACTCACCACCCGCATTGGTTGGGCCATTTCCGAAGGAGCCAGCCTAGGGGATAATGATAGTCGGCTAACTCCATTATTAATGCAACGGGCGCGATTAGTGGGGGCCGCACAGAACAAACTTCAAGCCTTGCGCCAAATTATGCAACCGCGCTTGCAGACTAGCCACACCTTATTTTATTGTGGCGATGGTAGCGTTGAGAGCAGCCAGTCAGCCGAAAGTCAGCGTCAACTAGCAGAAACCGCAAGAATTTTAGGGAAAGACTTAGGCTATCGGGTGAATACCTATACCGCCGAAACCCCCCTGAGTGAAAGAGAAGACTTGCGGCGACAATTTGAAAGCGGCGAGTTACAAGGTTTAGTGGCGATACGCTGTTTAGACGAAGGCGTCGATATTCCCGCTATTCAAAATGCGGTTATCCTCGCTAGTAGTAGCAACCCGCGTCAGTTTATTCAGCGACGGGGAAGGATATTGCGATCGCATCCTGGCAAAGAACGCGCTACCCTATTTGATATGATAGTCCTCCCGCCACAATTGGATCGGCAAACCTGGGATGTAGAACGCAACCTCCTCCGCAAAGAGTTAAAGCGGTTTGTCGAATTCGCCGACTTAGCCGATAATGCCGGAGAAGCCAGAGTTAAACTCTTAGCGCTTCAGAAACAATACGGTTTGCTAGAAGTTTAGAGGCAGTTACAATAAACAGTTATCAACTCCTTCCTCTCTTCCCACTCAGCAGTTAAGAACCCACTCAGCACTCAGCACTTTCCACTCAGCACTTAGAATATGTCGTTTCAATATAACGTCGGAAAACCCACCGTCGTGACAGCCATTGTCGGGGAAAACCGCTCGCTTTATAATAGCGATCGCACCGTTGGCGATGTAGAAGAACCCATCCTTAGCGCATCTTCAGAAGTTCGCCGCATCATCGAACGGGTTTTACAAGCCGAGAAGGATAAACTGCACCTGTTCAACCCCCGCAATATTAATGATGATATTCTCAAAATCATTAAAGAAGAGGTGCAATGAAACTGACATCGATCCAACTGTGTAACTTCCGTCAGTTTTAT
>JAAHGE010000687.1 GCA_010672635.1 Desertifilum sp. SIO1I2
TCAGCCCGGTAATCAGGTTTTCTCGCAAACTGAAGGCGACGACCTCTCGCCGATCGATATCGACCCACAGTTGACTCACAACACCGAGCCGCTTACCCGTGTCGCGGGTAATTACTTGGGTGCCCAAAAGGTCAGATCGTTGGCTGATTTGTTCAGATGTCATTAGGGGGCGAGTCCTGCTCTCGAATCGATGTTAACTATTAATACTAAATTATTAGGCTTTTTCCCGTCTTCCTAAAACGAGTTTAAAGTTCTCATATTGTTTTCGATCGTAAAACCTCCAGGTTAAACTGAAGTTGGCAGGTAAGGCGCAATTTCCCACCCAAAAGAGTGTGGATTTCTAACAAGCTAGGCAGTTTGGGAGGGGAGTTTGATTCCTAAGACTTGGGTATAGGCTCCCCGCGCTTGGGTTACGCCGATCGTGCGCTGAGAAGATTCAATCATCGGTCGTCTGAGACTGACGACGATAAATTGAGCTTGTTGGGCTTGTTGTTTGATCATTTTAGCTAATCGCTCTACGTTTGCTCCATCGAGGAACATATCTACCTCGTCAAAGGCGTAGAAGGGGGAGGGGCGATAGCGTTGCAGGGAGAAGATGAAGCTGAGGGCGGTGAGGGATTTTTCGCCCCCTGACATGGAGGCGAGGCGTTGCACGGGTTTGCCTTTGGGATGGGCGACGAGGTTTAAGCCGCCGCTAAAGGGATCTTCGGGATCGTCGAGTTGCAGGTAGCCGTCGCCGTCGGAGAGTTCGGCGAAGATGGTTTGGAAGTTGTGGTTAACGGCGTCGAAGGCTTCGCGGAAGGCTTTTTGGCGGAGGGTGGTGAAGTTTTCGACGCGCAGTAGGAGTTCGGTGCGTTCGTTTTCGAGGATGCTGAGTTTTTCGCTGAGTTCTTGCAGGCGTTCGGAGGTGCGATCGTATTCTTCGATGGCGAGCATGTTGACGGGTTCGAGGGCTTGCAGGCGTTTTTGCAAGCTGCGAATGTCTTTGTTGAGTTGTTCGAGATCGAGGGTTTCGGGAATTTCGGGGAGGGGTTCGGGAATTTCGACTTGGGCGGCTTGTACGTCGGTTTGCAGGGTTTCGAGTTCTTGGCGGCGGGTTTGTTGGGTTTCGCTGAGTTTTTGCCGTTCAAAGTCGAGTTGTTGCAGGTTGAGGTGCTGTTGGCGCAAGTGTTGTTCGGCGCGATCGCGAATTTGTTTTTCTTCTCCGAGTTTGGCTTCGAGTTCTACCAGTTTGGTTTGGGTTTCGGTAATTTCAGTGCTGAGGGTTGAGTGCTGGGTATCCAGAAGGGAGTGCTGAGTGCTGAGGGTTGAGTGTTGAGCGATCGCTTCTTCGAGGCGTTGCTGGAGTTGGGCGAGCTTTTCGGTGGCGCGATCGCGTTTGTTTGCTAAGTCTTGCAAGTTTTGCTGGGCGGTTCTCAGAGCTTGTTCGCGCAGTTTTAGTTGTTCTTCTTGGCTGCGAATGCTGGCTTGTATTTGCTGCCATTCGCTGGAGGTTTGCGACTGTTCTAACTCGGCTAGGCTTTGGCGATATTGGGCGAGTTGGCGTTCGCCTTGCGGGATCTCTTGGTTGAGGAGGTGCAGGCGATCGAGGGTGACAATAGATTCTTGTTGCTGTTTGGTTAGGAGCGATCGCGCTTGTTCTTGACGCTCTATGGTAGTTTTAATCTCTTTTTGCAGTTGCTCCCAGAGGAGTTGTTTTTCCCGATGGCTGCCGCGTCGTTCCATCAACTCGCTAGAGCGCTGTTTAACGGCATCTGAGAGGCGATTAATTTCGACCTCGCAACGCGCCAAAATGCTCTCAATCTCGTCTAGGCGACCTTTTAGGGCAGTTTGCTGGGCGGTTTCGCTACTGTCTCCTGTGCCGAAGTGCAGGCTGGCGCGTTGGTTATTGCTTCCCCCTGTCATTGCGCCTGTGGCTTCGAGAAGTTCGCCTTCGAGGGTGACGATCCGACCTTTGCCGATATACAATCGGGCGGTATCCATGCTATTGAAAACGGCGGTATTGCCAAATACGTAGGCGAAGATATCCCGATAGCGCGGATCGTAGTCAATTAAATTCACCGCATAGTCAATAAACCCACTTGCCCAACGTAGGGTATCGAGTTCGAGATGTCCGGGTCTAATCTTATTTAAGGGTAAAAAGGTGGCGCGTCCGGCGCGTTTTTGTTTGAGGAGTTCAATTCCGGCGGCGGCGACTCCATCATCTTCGACGACGAGAAAGCCGAGTCTAGCACCTGCTGCGGTTTCTAATGCCAGTTGGTAGCGGGGTTCGACTCTTCCGAGTTGGGCGACTAAGCCGCAAACGCCGGGTAAAGTCGATTGTAGGATAATTTTACTGGCAAAGGTGCCCTGGGCTTCCTGTTGGGCTTGGTTTTGGGCTTCGAGTTTGTCGAGTTGGCGTTGTTTTTCCCGTTGTTCTGTCAGGAGGCGGGTTTTGGTTTCCTGCTGGACTTGCAATTGCGATTCCAGGGAAGATAGAGTTTGTGCGATCGCGCCGATTTCTTCGGCTAAACTGCGAACTTCGCTTTCGAGTTCCACCGCTTGGGTTTGTTTGGCGGTAATCTCTGGATCGAGGGTATGGATCGTTTCGTGTTGCTCGTTTTGTTTCTGATGATTATTGGGGTTCTGCTGATGTTGTTTAGCAGACTCTTCCTAGTATTGCAAGATATCTCATGAATGCATGGAAGATTAGGAATGTTTATGAGCATAATGCTGGAAGCACCCTGCATGTATTGTCCGCTTCTGAAATGGGGCGCGGGGCCGATGG
>JAAHGE010000688.1 GCA_010672635.1 Desertifilum sp. SIO1I2
TAGGAACGGGAAGCAACTGCCTTTAGGGATCGAACTTAGAGACAGAGTAATTGCTCCTATCTAGTCATCAGCACTTTCCTCCGACTGTAAAATCTTCAAATCTTCTGGAGATAAGCGTTCGGCTTCCCCCTTAAGAATCTGGAGCCAGAGCGTTTCGGAGTCAATTCCGCGCTTTTTAGCAAGATATTCAACTCGCTCTCTAATGCGTGCTTCCCGTTCCTGAAGCTTATAGCAAAGCAATCCCTGGGCTTGCTGGGGTTTAGTGCGATTGTTGATCCAAGCATCGATAGTCAGGATGTCATCGTAGTATTCCCCCAGTGCAGGGAGTGCTAGTCGGTCATCTTTTTTGGGGGCCATAACTATTAAATCGTGAATCACATACCCCGATTTTCCCAAACTTGGGTCAGTTATGTGGACTGGTGTCACAGGCTCTAAATATTCCATAAAACTCTTCCCATTTTTGTCCTTGTTACTCCCAATATTGACACAAATATGGGAGTAATTTACGATATGGGCATGACGCGAACAGAACAGAGAAAAGCCACAAACGCGAGTGAAAGACCGTAACGCGTCAGTTTGAAACAGAGTAATCAGCGTTCGACGCAACGAACCCTAAAGCTTTGAGTGGAAAGCATTTCAGAGGATTAAACCGCAATGAAAAATATCGTAACCGTGCCGTCAAACGGCTATGCCACGTCTGCAAACAACCTGATTCGGGACAAAATTGTTTTTGATGGCGGAAACCGCACCACCGCTTGGATTAACCCCTCTGGCAAAATCCAAATCGTGCCTTCAATTATTAAGAATCTTGAAGATTGGGAATTAGACGAGGATGCTCAAGGGGATGAGAAAAGCGTAATTATTATTCACAACGGCGAGCGTTATGTGGTTGGCGAGATGGCCGGATGGCTGAACGGTCGTCCCATCTTCCAGAAAGACAAGACCGAAATGGCATTGCAACTGCTCTTGCTAGCGCTGCAACCCAACCCCGGCGAACGAGTTGTCACCGTTAATGAGTTATTAATTGCTTTACCCGATAGTCGCGATCAAAATGCCCTAGCGAACCTGAAACGCATCGAGGGCACCCATGAATTTATCCGCAACGGTCAACACGTTGTTGCGAGCGTTCGCCGGGTGCGGGCCATTGACGAAACCAAAGGCGCGTATGCCCTAGCCATGCAACACGGGATTTTTCAATGCCGAAATCGGATTAACGGCATCCTCGACTTAGGAGGAGGAACATCCATCGCTCGGCTGTATTCCGAGAAAGGCTCATTAATGCGACCGCTAGACGTGGTTCTACCGGGTACTAACGCCCTCGCCCAGCAAATTGATGCTGCATTGCTGCCCCGCACCGGAAAAAGCCAGAATTTGAGCTTGATTATGGACGCCATTCAAGAGGGGTCTTATCAGATTGGGACGAGCGAGATTAACTTTGCGGAGCTGTTTGAAAAAGCCGTGACCCGCTGGATTGATGAGATTCGCGAACGCATCAAAGGCGCTTGGAGCGATTATCTACCCCACATTGCCGAAGTATTGATCGTCGGGGGTTCGGCACCGTTAGCCAAACCCATTGAAACAATCTCCAAAGGTCGGTTCAAGATGGCTCCCTCGCCCCAAGTGTTTAACCTCAAAGGCATGGAGCTATTGTAATGAGCAAGCAAACCCGCATTGTCCTGCGCGGTGATTTGGTAGAAGAAGCAATGGAGCTATGCCAAGTCACGCACAGCGGTTCGCTCTCGGAACTGGTAACAATTCTGATTTCCCGCTATGGTCGCCACCTCAAAGAAACCTGGGAAGTGTCCGCTGCGTGCGCTCAATCGGCACCTGTACAGGAGTTTGAGCCAAGAATTGTTTCTGGCAAGAGCGTTGATTTCAATGACCCTATCGCCCTGTAGTGGTGAAGCGATGGTGCTCCGCACCGCCTGGAAGGCGATCGCGTCCCGGTCAAGTTCTGCGATCGCTCCTTACCTAATCACGTAGAAAAGGCAATTTTCATCATGACACAAACCCAATCCAATTACGCTGACCTGTTCAGCACAGACGACCGCATCCGCATCAAAGCGCTCAAAGCAATCGCGCCCCACAAAACGCCCTTTGAGATTGTCGAGCGCTTTGCAAAAACCAACCCGAAATGGAATCCCACCCAAGCTCAATTAGTAACTGCAATTCATGGCGTAACTCAGCTTGTAATGTGGCTCAATCAAGCCGAACGCCGCTTTCCCCACTTTGACCTAGTGATTCACTACAAATTTGATGAGTTTCAGAACTTGCGCGGCGTTACTTATTTCAAACCCAAGTTAGGCGCGCCTTACGTTCGCGATGAGTTTGAATTTTTCTGGGATACGTTCGTTGACCATTATCATGGCGACGGCGTTCAGATTGAATTAGAAACGGCTTTTGATTTTGCCCAGAGCGAGACAAATCCAGAAGTTTTTCGCACCCAAAAATACACCCAACAAGACCTCGACGCCTGGGGATGTCGTGAAAGCTTACAGCACTCATCATTGCGCGAATGCTTGCGAGAAATGGGAGGCAAATTCTGATGCCTTCAAAACCCTTCGATAAAAAGCTATACGAGGCGTTCTACCAAACTCAAATCGAGTTAGGCGTAACCGAAGACTTAGCTCAAAAAGCAGCGCAGATTATCGCCTCAGACGACCCCCACAAGCCGAACTTGGGGAGATCGCCCGAAGAGCAAGAAATCATCAAACAAGTCCACGCCCAGTTTCTAGAACAGTGGAAGAAAAAGA
>JAAHGE010000689.1 GCA_010672635.1 Desertifilum sp. SIO1I2
TGCTGTAATGGGTGTCTAACCAGCCATTACAGCTTTTCTTTTGCTAACTACTATGACCCCAGGCACATGGGTTTTAGAAGCTTGCGCGTCATTAATGAAGATATTGTCTTAGGGGGAGGTGGCTTTCCCACCCACGGACATCGAGACATGGAAATTATCACCTATGTCTTAGAAGGCGCGCTAGAACACAAGGATAGCCTGGGTACGGGTTCTGTCATTCGCCCCGGAGATGTGCAACGCATGAGTGCGGGAACGGGAATTCGCCATAGCGAATATAACCATTCCCAAACCGAACCCGTGCATTTACTGCAAATTTGGATTTTACCTAACCAAGAAGGTCTGCAACCGAGTTACGAACAAAAAGCGTTTTCAACCGCAGAAAAACAAGGTCAACTGCGCCTGATTGCAGCACCCGATGGACGCGACGGGGCAGTAACCGTCCATCAAGATCTTAATCTCTATGCTGGTCTGTTGCAAAAGGGCGATCGCCTCACCTATACCTTACAACCCGGTCGCCATGCTTGGTTGCAAGTTGCCCAAGGTCAAGCCCTTGTCAACCATCAACCCCTAGAAGGAGGTGACGGCGTTGCCATTAGCAATACCGATCAACTTGAGATTAGCACAGACAGCCAAGGTGAAATCTTACTGTTCGATTTAGCCTAATCTTTCTCAAACTTATCAATTGCTAGAAGTTTAGCTTCCTAGCCTAGAACCATTTAAGCAAGTTCGCAACCCAGCGGGCTTGCTTTTTTTACATCTGGAGGATAACTTTGGCAATTTATAAAAATGTTACTGTTTCCCTTAAAAGACTGTGTAATACTCATTCTCTTTGAAACTATACATAAGTCCCTTGTCTAGTGCCACCCGATCTTGAACTGGTATAAGATAGATGGTCACTACACCACCTTTTCGCTTCATCCATCACGACTCAAGCCTCTTTTTATGCAACAAAACTTAAAAAAACTAGAGGGGTCTTCCCTATATTTTGGTTTAGCGCTGGCATCCTTTACAGGTCTATTGACGGGTTTGCCAGTTTTCGCGCAACCCATTATACCGGCTAACGATCCAACCGGAACTCTAGTCAATCAAAATGGCGATCGCATTGACATCAGTGGCGGTAAACTTTCAGGAGATGGACGCAACCTCTTTCATAGCTTTAGCCAATTTGGTTTAGATGCGAATCAAACGGCTAATTTTCTCTCAACCCCAAATATTCATAATATTTTAGGTCGCATTAATGGTGGCAGTCCTTCCTTTATCAACGGTCTGCTTCAAGTTTTGGGAGGTCAGTCTAACCTCTTTTTACTCAATCCCTATGGAATCGTATTTGGTTCCAATGTCCAACTTAATATTCCGGGTTCATTTAATGCAAGTACCGCTACCGGTACTGGTTTTGAAAATAATAACTGGTTTGACGCTTTTGGCAATAACGATTATCACAATTTAATCGGTAATCCTAACAGCTTTGCCTTTTCGACTTTGCAACCCGGTGCAATTATTAATTTGGGTAACTTAGCCGTCAGTCCTGGACAAAATTTAACTTTATTAGGGGGAACCGTTGTTAGTACCGGACAAGTTTCTGCTCCCCAAGGTGAAATTTTTATCGCAGCTATTCCTGGAGAAAGTTTAGTTCGCTTATCGCAGGCAGGTCACTTATTAAGCTTAGATATTCAGCCCTTAAATTCTACAAGTCAACCTTTGACATCCCTGAGTTTACCCCAGCTAATTACAGGCGGAACTCCTAACAATCACATCACGGGTTTAACCGTTACTGAAACGGGAGAAATTCAGCTTACGGGTTCGGGGATTCGAGTTGAAAATGGGGATGTTGTTGCTAAAAATGCGAATGCTGGAATTACCACTTTAGCGTCCTTAAATAATCTCACACTTGTAGAAAGTCAAATTTCGACGACGGATGATTTAAATCTTTTGGCTGGAAATACACTTCGAGGTCGAGACAGTGCAAACTCTCCCTTGCTTTTACAAGCAGGGGGACGACTGTTACTCCAAGGAAATCAAGCCATTGATTTATTTGCATTTACCCATCCCTTCAGCGAATTAATTGCAGGTGGGGATATGGTTTTAAGGTCTGCAAATCCTGTAGGGGGAGACACTCATTACCGCACGGGCGGAAATTTTCGAATTGAACAATTAGATGGCAGTTTAGGTGGTTTATTTAGCCCCTACGATCCAGTAATTCGTGCGAATGGCGATGTGATATTTAATTCTTATTCTGGAAATTCGTTGCATATTTTTGCGGGTGGCAGCGTTATCATCAACAATTCAATTACTATTTCTGGAGCGGATACATTTGCAGGATTAAATGATAGCGTGACGCTTTCAGATGGGACACTAGTTTTCATTGATGGAATCACTAGAGCAACCGTCGATATTCGGGCGGGAACAACGGATGTTAATCCTGTAGGCGTGACTGGATTTGGTACTTTTAACCCTGGCGTTCCTGCGCCTCCCTTTCCTGCTGCGACCAGTGCTGATATTGTTATTGGTAGCATTAATATAGATAGCGTTGCATCGGGTCAAGTTTTTCTCACGAACCGCTACTTTCCCGATGATAACTTAGCGGGTAATATCCAAGTTGGATCGATTAACGTTTCTCCTATCTTTTCTGGAGATGGAGGAGAAGTGACTATGGATTCTAAAGGAAGTATCATCATTAGCGGTACGATTGATACTTCTGCCTTGCTGGGTTCGGGGGGAGCGATCACGCTGCTAGCTCAAAATA
>JAAHGE010000069.1 GCA_010672635.1 Desertifilum sp. SIO1I2
TATTAGAACTCAATTTAATGGCGCAGCGCTTGTTGCAGCAATCGGTTGGAGAATTGGTATATCATCCGCTGTGGATGGCTGAAGTTTGGCAGCCCCATAAACTGGACAGTTCGATCGAAAATTGCCCGAAAACGCCGCTCTGTTTCCCGCAGTGCTGCCTCAGCATTCCCTTGGAACCCGTTTAAATTTTCTTTAATCATTGCTAATTTGCTCTAGTCGCTATAATTGCCTAACAGCGGAAGAGAGGGCGCAAAGAAACCGCTACTAGGCGTTATCGACTCGCTCCTCTCTACTCGTTACGAAACGTTGCCTACAATTTGTTTGGGCGGCTGATATTGAGGCAGAGGGTGGCAAGGCTGACTGACCTATGATAACCTCACCTTTCAAAAATCTTCCTCAAGTTGATTCTCTGTCCTAAGATAGATGACGATGGTGACAGAGGTCACTGCGATCGCCTTAATTCGCGTAGATCTAGAAAACCTCCTGCTAGTGCTTGACTGAGTTGGCGATCGAGCAATCCAGGGTTCTTTAGACTGAGGATGGTTACTCTGCTGAAGTATTAGAGGTTGGTTATGAATTCGCTGCAAGGTCAAATTGCCCTGATTACCGGGGCTAGCAGTGGGATTGGTGCAGCTTGTGCTAGGGTGTTTGCCCAAGCGGGAGCGAAGTTAATTTTGACCGCACGGCGTCAAGAGCGCTTGGAAAGCCTTGCCCGTTCGCTCATGCAGGATTTTAGCTGCCAACTGTATTCTCTGGCGCTTGATGTGCGCGATCGCACCTCCGTAGAACAGAGTTTATCGGGCTTACCCTCCCAGTGGAGCGAGATTGATATTTTGGTCAATAATGCAGGTCTGAGTCGGGGGTTAAATAAGCTCCACGAAGGCGATATCCTCGATTGGGAGGAGATGATTGACACGAACGTCAAAGGGCTGCTATACGTGACGCGAACCCTCGTTCCGGGCATGATTCAGCGCCAACGCGGTCATATTGTTAACATTGGCTCGATTGCCGGTCATCAAACTTATCCCGGCGGTAATGTATATTGTGCAACGAAGGCGGCAGTGAAAGCCCTTTCCGAAGGACTCAAGCAAGATTTACTCGGAACGCCCGTGCGCGTGAGTTCGGTCGATCCGGGGTTGGTGGAAACGGAATTTAGCGAAGTGCGCTTTCATGGGGATACCGAACGCGCCAAAACGGTTTATCAGGGTTTAACGCCGCTGACGGCGCAAGATGTGGCGGAAGTTGTGTTATTCTGCGTCACTCGCCCGGCCCATGTCAATATCAGCGATGTCATCTTGGTACCTACCGATCAAGCAACAACGACCTTGGTTCATCGCAATACTCAATAATGCGATCGCAGCCTCTGCAATTAGACAGAGAAAGGCGATCGCACCATCCTGTATCCTGACCTTGGGTAGTCATGCCAATTAAACTAACTTATGGAAACTCCCAAACTTCTCGTTGATTGTCAATGTAAAAATGCTGAAGGTCCCCTTTGGCATCCTCAAGAACAACGTCTTTATTGGAGCGATATTCCCCAAGGTCGTTTATTTCGCTACGATCCAAAAACCCAAACCTCAGAACAAATCTATCAAGGCGAGCCAGTCGGTGGATTTACCATTCAGCAAGATGGTTCTTTGTTACTGTTTAAAACGCGAGGAACCATCGAACGCTGGAAAGACGGCGAAATTACCACCCTATTTCCCGAAATTCCTGAAGAACAAGAAACCCGCTTTAATGATGCGATCGTCGATCCCGTCGGTCGCGTCTTTTGCGGTACGATGCCAGCACCCGATCGTAAAGGTCGTCTTTATTGTCTCGACCTCGATGGTCTGCTGACATTGGTTTTAGATGAGTTAAATGTCTCCAATGGGATGGCCTTCTCGCAAGATCGCCGCTACCTCTACCATACCGAGTCAGAAGCCCGGATTATCTCTCGGTTAGATTACGAGATTGCAACGGCTAGCCTCAGCAACCGCCAAGTGGTAGTCGCAACGCCAGAAGGTGAAGGCGTCCCCGATGGGATGACGCTGGATGCAGAAGGTTATATTTGGTCTGCACGCTGGAATGGCGGTCATTTATTCCGCTATGCACCAGACGGAACAGAGGTGATGCGAATTCCCTTTCCCGCGAAAAAAGTAACAAGCATTACTTTTGGGGGGGCAGACTATACGGATATGTTTGTTACCACTGCGGGGGGTGACGATCGCGCCAATGAAGGAGAAGGCGCGGGTGCTGTCTTTCACTTGAACCTGGGAATTCAAGGGGTTCCCGAATTCCTCTCGCAGATTTCGGTGTAACACCGGATTGACTGGCACTCACTGCTGAAAGTCGTATCCTGTCGTACGTTGGGTTAGCGCCATTCGTAACCCAACAGCAGCTAGGGTTGGGTTGGGTTTCGGACCTCAACCCAACCTTGTATATTGAGGGAAGTAGTAGACCGTCCCAACTCCCTTCTTCCCCCCATCCTCCCATCCCCCCACCTCCCCATCCTCTTCTTCCCCAACTCCCTTCTTCCCCCCATCCTCCCATCCCCCCACCTCCCCATCCTCTTCTTAGAGATCGTCATCTTCCTCAATTAAGTTAATTAAGTTCTCTAGAGTTTGATCGAAGTCATTTTGCAATTGTTGCTCAACAACTTTTAGGTCTTGAACATTCGGATTATGATTCAAGGTTTGCTCAAAGAAATCTAGCAAGGTTTTCAGAACTTGCAATCTTGAGGCTAATTGCTTGATTTTTTGCCATCGTTCTGGCGAGAAATCGCTCATCTTTTTGACCCTGAAAAGACACAATAAGAGAAAAGGTAGGCTCAAAAAAGCTGGCTTATAGAGAATTACGAGGAACTGGCTTGAGTCAAAGCTGTAGGCACAAGGACTAGACGGTCTCATTGCTAGTCTTGCGGGATTTCCCTTCAGCACCGTTACTAAAGGCGCTAGCAACAGCGCTTAGGCGTTTTATTAGACCCCTACTTAACTCGAAATCAAACAATAGATCAATCGCTCGATCTTCCAGTTCTCTTACTTCTGATTTTTGTTATATCACCTCAAAATTAAGGTAAGATTATATTGCTCTGAAGCTAGAAAATTCAGCAAATTTACAGAAAGTTTTTAGCATAAATTCAGTAAAATCAAGGAAATAATTGCAAAGAATTATCAGAAGCGATCGCAGATTTTCACAAAGATTTTGATGGATTGAATCGTTTAGATCAATCCACAGCAGAACAGCACCAGAAGCAGGTGCTAAAGGTCAGCCATTCGCTAGGAGTCGGCTTTGCAAGCTCAATAGATGTATGAAATGTAGTAATCAAAACCTTGATTTACGCAATATTATTTAGAAAATATCAAAATAAACTTAAGTTTAATTGAGCTTAATATTAGCACAGTGTAAATACGTAGACGTATTTTCTTAAATTGAATTTTAAGGCTCGAATTATCCCGAAACCAAGCAAAAATCTCAGACGAGAGGGAAAGAACTGCGTTGCACTTCCCCATCTCCCCGTCTTCTAGTTGGCGAATTCCTCTGAACGTTAAAGAATTTGCGAAAGGAACTTGCGCGTTCTTTCCTCCTGGGGGTTTTGGAAAAAATCATGGGGTTGGGCTTCTTCCACAATCATCCCGCCATCCATAAACACAATTCGGTCTGCCACTTCCCGCGCAAACCCAACTTCGTGGGTGACAACCACCATCGTCATCCCATCAGCAGCCAACGTTCGCATGACATCTAAAACTTCCCGAACCATTTCCGGGTCTAGGGCAGAAGTTGGCTCATCAAATAGCATAACCTTGGGTTGCATGGCCAAAGCGCGGGCGATCGCCACCCGTTGTTGCTGGCCCCCCGACAACTGTCCGGGAAACTTCTTCGCCTGTTCCAAAATTCCCACCCGTTCCAGCAGTTGCATCGCCACCTGTTGGGCCTTCGCTTTCGGCCAGCGCCGTACCCAAATCGGAGATAGCGTCACATTCTGCAACACGGTTAAATGAGGGAAGAGATTAAACTGCTGAAACACCATTCCCACTTCCCGACGAATCGCTTCAATATTCTTTAAATCGTGGGAAAGTTGAATGCCATCAATCTCAATACTGCCCCCTTGGAACTCTTCAAGGGCATTAAACGTGCGAATAAACGTGGATTTCCCCGACCCAGATGGGCCCATCACCACCACCACTTCCCCGCGCTTCACCGACAAGCTAACGCCTTTGAGGACGTGAAATTGCCCGTACCACTTCTGGACATCCTGAGCAATAATGGCAAGTTCGGGTTCGGCTGGCGATAGCGGTTGCGAATCAATTTTCGGTTGTTCCATCATGAATGTATTCTCCTAAATAGGGGCAGACAGCTAGCGATGTTCTGAGTTGAGTTGTTTTTCTAGACGACGGCTAGCCCAGGACATGGCGTAGCAAAAGATCCAGAATAAAGCGGCATCAAATAAATACACTTCAGCATAGCGCCCTAAGAATTGAGGGTTCGCCAAAATCGAGCGACTCATCCCCAATAATTCCACCAATCCCACAATAGACAGTAAGGTGGTATCTTGCAGCAGGCTAATAAACTGACCCACCATCGCCGGAATTGCGATTTTCAGCGCTTGCGGTAGAACAATTAACCCCAACATCAAGGGAGAATTGAGACCCAAGGCTTTAGCCGCTTCGGTTTGTCCTCTGGGAATGGCTTGCAACCCCCCGCGCACATTTTCGGCTAAGTAGGCGGCACTAAATAAGGTTAAACCCACAATTGCTCTTAAGATGCGATCGGGTCGCATTCCCGCAGGCAAAAACAAGGGAAACATCACCTGACCCATAAATAGGATAGAAATCAAGGGGATGCCGCGAATCAGTTCAATATAAAGGATGGATAACCAGCGAATTGCCAAAAGGGGACTTTGGCGTCCCAGGGCGAGGAGAACGCCAAGGGGAAAACACAGCAAAATACTGATAACGGAGGTGAGGAGGGTGAGGAGTAAGCCGCCCCAATCGTTGGTCGAGACGGATCTCAGCCCAAGTCCTCCGGCAATTAACCACAGAATAACAGGAAATAGGATTAACCAAGCGCTGGCAACCCATTGACCTAAGCTGGGAATTTTGTTTCCCAGTTGTTTTCCTGCCCAGGCTTTGGCAACGACTAAACCCAGCAGTCCCAACAGGAGAAGTTTATAGGAAAAGCCAATGGGGGCTAGCAACATCAGAAGGGCTGCTATTCCCAAACTCAGTAACACCGGGCGACTAAACAGGGTGGCGGTTTTGCGTCCAATAATCCCCCAAGATAAGCCCGATAAGCCGCATAGCAGGATGACGACTAACCACAGCCGCCAATATTCGGTTTTGGGATAGCGACCGACGAAAAAGAGGGGAAAGTTAACAGAGAGGACGCGCCACTGGGCGGTTGTGGTGGCCCATTGAAAAAAGCCCCAAGCCGACCAGAACAGGATTCCCCCTAGGACAATGGTGATCAGGCTGTTGTACCAGGTACTAAAGAGATTTTTACGCAACCACGCTTTGGGACCGAGTTGCTGAACTGGCGGTTGGGTCGCCAGAGGCATGACGTGCAGTTCTGAGTTGGTCATCGTTCGGTGAGTTGAACGGCTTGGTTCAATTTGTTCATCAACAAGGAGACGATCAGGTTAATGACCAGGTAGGCGGCCATGATTAACAGGAATACCTCAACAGGTCGCCCGGTTTGGTTGTAGGTGGTGTTGGCGACGGAGTAGATATCGGGATAGCCAATGGCGATCGCTAAACTGGAGTTTTTCGCTAAGTTCATGTACTGGCTATTTAAACCGGGAATAATCACGCGCAAGGCTTGGGGAAACACCACCAAACGCATAACCAGACCGGATTTTAACCCCAAGGAACGGGCGGCTTCCCATTGACCTTTGGGGACGGCTTGAATTCCGGCGCGGACAATTTCGGCGATGAAGGCGCTGGTGTACACCACCAGTCCGGCGAGGATGGCGGCAAATTCAATAGAGAGTTGCAAGCCGCCTCTGATGGTGGTTCCGGCGTCTTGGGGAACTTGCCAACTCAGACCAAAGCTGAGAATGAAGAGGGCGGTTACTCCGAGGGCGGCTAGGGCGATCAGTTGCGGTTGTCCAGAGGTGCCTTGTTCGACCATCATTTGGGTTCGCCACTGCCACAGAAAGAAGACTGCGATCGCGATCGCCCCCAATGCGGCTACACTCAACCAGGTTGCGGGAATATTGGTCGGCCAGGGAAGGGCTATGCCGCGCTTGCTTAAAAAAAGAAACCCCCCGACGTTCAGTTTGTCTTGGACGGGGGGGAGTTGGAAGAAGACGGCGAAATACCAGAAAAACAGTTGTAAGAGCAGGGGAATGTTCCGGACGAGTTCGACGTAAACTAAACTGAGCTTGCGGAGCAACCAATTTTCTGAAAAGCTGGCAATTCCCGCCACTACGCCTAAAATTGTGGTGAAGATGAATCCCACCCCAATCACTCGCAAGGAGTTGACTAGCCCAACCGCAAGGGCACGCAGGTAAGGATCGTTGGTGCGGTAGGGAATGGGGGTATCGCCAATGCTGAATCCGGCGGGGTTTCTGAGGAAGTTAAAGCCAAATACTGTCCCTTGCTGGCGCAGGTTTTGATTTAAGTTACCGATTAAAATTAGGGCGATCGCGCCGACAATTGCCAGAACAACGACCTGGATGGCTATGCGCCAAAAGCGTTCGTCTCGCAGCAGGGGGACTTTCTGGGGGGTCTCGCGGGTCATGGGTCAAGTTGCAATTGCAGAAGTTAAGCCTGAAACCGAGAAACCGGATTTCTGGATGCTGAGAAACCCGGTTCTTGGGGAATTAGCGGAACGGTGGCGAGTACATTAACCCGCCTTTCGTCCACAAATCGTTTTGACCGCGAGGCAGTTTAAATTGGGATTTTTCACCTAAATTGCGATCGTAAACTTCGCCGTAGTTGCCGACGTGCCGCACGATCCGGTCTGCAAAGTCATTGGGCAAGCCCATATCTTGACCTAAGCTGCCTTCTAAGCCTAAAAAGCGTTTAATTTCAGGATTATCTTCAGATTTCTTTTGTTCGAGGTTGGCTTGGGTAATCTCAAATTCTTCGGCTTGAATTAGGGCATAAGTCACCCACTTCACCGTATCGTACCAAGCTGAATCGTTATTGACTGTCACCGGGCCGAGGGGTTCTTTGGACATGGTGACATCAAGCAGGACATGATCGTCGGGGTTGGGAAGCGTGCTGCGACGGGCGATCAGTTGCGATTTATCGGAAGTCATCCCTTGGCAGCGTCCCTCAGCGTAGGCAGCATAGGCGGCGTCTGCTTCTTGGTAAACGACCGGCTCAAACTCAATGTTGCGCTGCCGCATTTGGTCGGTTAAGTTCAATTCTGTGGTGGTACCTGTTTCCACGCAGATCGATTTACCAGCCATGTCTTCTAGGGAGGTGATGCCGCTATCTTGGCGCACCATCATGCCTTGACCGTCGAAAAAGGTTGTGGGGGCAAATTCTAGACCCACAGAGGTATCTCGGTTAATCGTCCAGGTGGTATTCCGAGATAGCATATCGACTTCGCCACCGGCTAAGGCTGTAAAGCGGGCTGTGGAGTCTAAGTTACGGTATTCGACCGCGTTGGGATCGTCGAATAAAGCAGCGGCAACAGCGCGACAGACATCAACATCTAATCCCGAATAATTACCGGATTCATCGACAAAGCTAAAGCCAGGTATCTTGCCATCTACGCCGCAGATCAGCTTGCCGCGTTGCTTCACAATATCTAAGCGGCTGCTGGTTCGGGCTGAACCTCCTCCCGCAGTTTGAGCGGTGGTCGTCGGGCCGGAGGTGGTGTCGCCACATGCAGTTAGGGGAACTGCTGCAATTAAGGTGGCGGCGAGTAAAAATCTCCATCGAGACATAGATTTCAACCGTATTTTCCTTCTGTGGTCATGCGAAGTCAGGAGCGAATGCCCAAGGGTTACTCGCTCCTTTACCTTGAATTAATAATATTCGCAATCTGTCAGAAGTCTAGTATGGTTGTCAGAAATTAAATAGTGTAACACTATACCCAAGAGCAGAGCCGGAGCCGGAACTGGCGCTGTGGAGTTGGGCAGTTAGTTTACAATCTCTAGGTTTTATCCTTTTAAATGATTCCTGTTTAGACCAACTCAGCAGACAGACGCTGTTGGGCTAAGTCGCGAATTAAAGAGAGGCGAGAGTGGATGTAGTGGCTGAGGATATCGCATTCTTCACCGTTGAGCGATCGCCCTAGGTCGAGATGCCGCATTAACCATTGCTCCAGGCTAGCGTCATCGAGTTTGAGTAGGAGTTGCGCTTGGGTGGTTTCAATTAAAGACCAGAGTTTGCGTAACATGGTCGGAGTCATAGGGCCTCCTCTTAAGATTTCCTTTATCTTTAAAATAGAATAGCGAATCCGATTGCAATTGCAGCCGATCTCATACAAGACGACACAAGAGTTACAATTCGCTTAATAATGCGATCGTTATCTTAATCCTTGTCTCAGTAAGACTTTCACGGCT
This sequence comes from Desertifilum sp. SIO1I2, assembly GCA_010672635.1. GTDB lineage: Bacteria > Cyanobacteriota > Cyanobacteriia > Cyanobacteriales > Desertifilaceae > Desertifilum. Next base: position 8,501 of record JAAHGE010000069.1, read on the forward strand.
TCTATCGCTGCAACAAGAGAGGAAAATAACATCCCTCTTTCGGGGGATATCGGTCGCTAGATTGTCATTCAATTGTCACCAGGCTAAAACATGCTACCGAGGGAAGAACTGTTAAAAGGGGCGGAAAATCGCGAAGAACTGGCGCGGATCGTTGATTTAGCCAACCAAGCGATTAAAACCTGGGAAGTGGTTTTCACCGACTTCCTGGCTCCCCCTGCGATCGCAGAAGCTCAAACCATTTTAGGCCGTTTAACCGAAATTCACTTACTCGCCTGGGGAGGATACCCCCAAGCCGAACGGCAGCGTTTGGCGATCGCGCGATCGGAAGTTCCCTTAGACGCCTCCCAAGTCCCGGTTATGGCGCTGGAAATTGCGGGTAACTTTCTGTTTGACACGGCGACTCACCGAGATTTCCTCGGTTCAATGTTGGGAACGGGTTTGGTCAGAGAAAAAACCGGCGATATTATCGTCCTCGGCGAACGCGGGGCCCAAGCGATCGTTGTCCCCGAACTGGTCGATTTCTTGGAGATGAGTTTAAACCAAGTGCGCTCCGTCCCCGTGAAAACCACGAGAATTGAGTTAAGCGAACTGAAGATCCGCGAACCTAAAAAGAAAGAACTCACCACCGTTGAAGCTTCCATGCGCCTCGATGCGATCGCCTCGGCCGGGTTTGGGATGTCGCGCAGCAAAATGGTGGAACTCATTGATGCAGGCGACGTGCGCGTCAACTGGAAAGAAGTCACCCAAGCCAGTTCTTTAGTCAAATCTGGAGATTTAATCGCCATTCGCGGTAAAGGTCGCTTGGAAGTCGGGGAAGTGGCGATTACCAAGAAAGAACGCTACCGCGTGCAATTGACTCGATTCATCTAAGTGAAGTTGCTGAACATTCATGTCTTGGTAGTTTTGTCAACTTCTTTAAGGAGAATTTACAAATCTACCGATCGACAAGCTTTCAGACCCCGATCCCTCCACTAGAATACGACAGAACGCAAAGCCATTCAGAATGCAGGAGGAACGCGATCGCCACTAGGAGTTGTGTTTTTAAAGTTTTGATAAAGGAAAAATCGGAATTCCATAAAAATCTAACGAAGCTCCGTGAAATTACTGGTTTATCCCCCAGAGTTATGCAAACATACAATCCAAGCCACCACCGAAATTCCAGCGATATCTGGGTGTCACAAAACCCTTTAACCATCTACCTTCAGTTTTAACTGTCTCAACTCTGGAGGGAAGGTCATTACAAAGACTTACTAACCCTAACCATTCTGAGGTGTATGCAAGCTATGAAAAGCGTCAGGATTCTCAACGTATCCATTAATAATTTATCTACTAAAGAATTATTAGCCCAATTAAAGACCGGCGTCGTCTTTACACCCAACGTCGATCACCTCGTTAAATTACAAAAAGACTCAGAATTCGTTAAAGTTTACCAAACCGCCGATTATCGAGTTTGCGATAGCAAAATCCTTTATTACGTTTCGCGCTTTTTAGGCTGTCCCGTTAAAGAAAAAATCTCTGGCTCCGATCTCTTCCCCGCTTTTTACGAATACCACCGCGATAACGAAGAGATGAAGATTTTCCTCTTAGGGGGCAAAGAAGGCGTCGCCAAGCGCGCGCAAGCCAATATCAACGCCAAAATCGGTCGAGAAATGGTAATCGGCGCTCATTCTCCCTCCTTTGGATTCGAGAAAAACGAAGCCGAATGCGACGAAATCATCGACATCATTAACCGCTCCGGCGCAACCGTTCTAGGCGTAGGCGTAGGCGCTCCCAAACAAGAAAAATGGATTGCCAAATATAAACACAGAATGCCGAACGTCAAAATCTTTTTAGCCATCGGCGCAACCATTGACTTTGAAGCAGGCAACATTAAAAGAGCGCCCAAATGGATGAGCGAAGTGGGCATGGAATGGCTTTATCGCCTCGTCAGCGAGCCAGCCCGGTTGTGGAAGCGCTACTTAGTAGAAGACACCCGCTTCTTCTGGTTAGTGTTGAAACAAAAAATGAATCTTTATCAAGTTCCTTACGAACCTATTGGTGCTAGCTTGCAACACGAATAGCAGCCCTTTAGACTTCAAGAACTGATGATTTGTGACCCTCACAGAATAGATGTAGGTGTCATTGGCGTTGTGCAATCTCAACCCTAATGTCTCCTACATTTTTTTGGGCGATCGCTCTACCATAGGAAAGCATCCCCTGTCCGGAGCGCGATCGCCATGCTGCAATCTTTTCCCCCCGGCTTTCAACAAAAAACCGTTAAAACCTCCTTGGGTTCGATGGTTTACTACACCCCCCTCGAACCCGCACCTTCAACCCATCCCCCGTTAGTCTTTCTGCATAACTTTGGGGGGGGAGCCTCCGCCTACGAATGGTCGAGAGTATTTCCTGCCTTAGCCGGAGAATACCCCTTATTCGCGGCTGACTTAATCGGTTGGGGAGCCTCCGCGCATCCAGTCCGCGACTACCAAGTGGAAGATTACCTACTCACCCTCAAAGAATTTTTCCACGCCATTGCTCAACAACCCGTCATTGCGATCGCCTCTTCTCTCACGGGTGCCATTGTTGTTCGCCTCGCCATCCAACACCCCGAACTGTTCCACAGCCTTTACCTCGTCTGTCCCTCCGGCTTTGCAGACTTCGGCCAAGATGCAGGACGGCGGCTTCCCCTGCAATTGATTGGTTTACCGCTACTCGATCGCTTGATTTACTCCCTAGGGGCAACGACAGACTTAGCCGTGCGGAACTTTCTCGAACGTTTTTTATTTGCTCGCCCCGAACGTATCGACACCGCCTTAGTTAACGCCTATCTCGCGAGCGCCACCCAACCCAATGCAGAATATGCAGCCCTCGCCTTTCTGCGCGGCGATCTTTACTTCGATTTAGCCAACTATTTGCCGCAACTGCAAGTTCCTACGGTTGTATTTTGGGGAGAACAAGCTCAGTTTACCCCCCTCAGCCTCGGTCAGCGCCTTGCTCAACTCAACCCCCAAGCTATTCGCGACTTTCAAACCCTCCCGGATGCAGGGATATTGCCTCATCTGGAACTTCCGGGTGTTTTCTTGGGGCTGTTGCTGCGTTATCTGTCATCAAAATTGTTTTGAACGATAAACTAAAATCAGCAGGAATATTAATGGATCGTACCCAGCGCTATCTACCTCAAGGGGGTGGCGGTTCCAGATGCGATCTATCCCAGTATTGCCTCCGACCGAGCAACAACTTGCTTAATATTGATTATTCTCAGGACAAACAATGTCTGCTCAAAAAGGCTCCGAAGACGGCTTCCCGCACGAGCGATCGCCAGATCCAGAGGAAGCCAATTCCGAATTTGAGATTCTGTTAAACTACCTGAAGGATTGTCGGGGCTGCGATCTGACCTGTTACAAACGCTCTAGTCTGATGCGCCGCTTCAACTACCGGATACAGAGCCTTGGCATTGAAAGCTATGGCGATTATTTAAAATACTTACAATATTATCCACAAGAGTATCTGGCTCTTTTAGATGACGTTTTTATCAATGTCACTAGCTTTTTTCGCGATCGCAATACCTGGGATTATTTAGCAGCTACCATCATTCCCCAAATCATTGCTCGTGCATCATCAAACCAACCGATCCGCATCTGGAGTGCGGGTTGTGCGACCGGACAGGAAATCTATAGCCTGTTAATCTTATTTGCCGAAGCAATGGGAATGGAAGCGTGCTTGCAGCGCGTTCGAGCTTTTGCTACAGATGTGGATGAAGCCGCGATCGCCCAAGCCCGACAAGCGACTTACAGTTTGGTAGAAATTGCAGGTATTCCGAAAGAATTGCTCGACAAATACTTTGAGAAAACCCAGAGAGGTTATGTCTTTAGTCCAGAAATTCGCCAGACTGTCGTGTTTTCTCATCACGATTTAATCCAAGATCCGCCCCTTTCTAGAATCGACCTGTTGGCTTGCCGTAATGTGTTGATTTATTTCAATACAGAAACTCAATCTTCTATTTTATCTCGCTTTCACTTTGCGATCAAAAATACAGGATTTCTTTTCATGGGTCAAACAGAACCTGTCACTAATCGCAGGCGTATTTTTAAACCCCTAGATATCAATCAACGGATTTATATTAAGGAACAAGAAATAGAATTAGAAGACTATCTTGCTCTGAGGGCAAAGCCTGCAAATCTGCAACGGAATTTCTGGTTTCCTCCAGAAAATGAATTTTGGAAAACAGCTTTTGAAACCCGTCATTTGGCTCATCTAGCGCTTGATGGCAGGGGGAATCTGATTCTGGTAAATCAACGAGCTAGAACTTTATTTGAGTTAGAGATTGAGGATTGTCAACGCCCTTTTCACGAGCTTAAAATTAGTCAATTAATTAGTCCTCATATCTTGAATCAAGCTCTTCATACTAATCGAAATATTATCGTTCTCAATGACATTGAATGGAACACAGAAAAAGGCATTCAGTATTTTAATATTGAGATATCGCAAACACAT
>JAAHGE010000690.1 GCA_010672635.1 Desertifilum sp. SIO1I2
AAATCCTATCCCCCCACCGCCAATACCTACCGCCAAGAAGAGATTCAGCAAATTCTCCAAATTGCGATCGCGCGTCAGGTTAACGATGATGAGTTCACTCGCGAACAGTTGGCGGAAATTGCGGCTGAGTTGGAAATTACACCCGAAACCTTACTTGCAGCCGAGCAAGACTGGATGACTCGCAAAGGTGAATTAGCCCAACGCCAACAGTTTAACCTCTGTCGTCAGCGTCAGTTTCAGCGCAAGCTGGGCCGATTTATCATTGTCAATACCTTTTTAGTCTTAATTAACATGGTCAGTGCGGGTGCCTTAACCTGGTCGCTGTATGTTCTCCTGTTTTGGGGCTTAGGCTTGGCGATGAACGCTTGGAAAGTATATCGCCCTAGCGAAGAGGAATACGAACAAGCCTTTCAAGTTTGGATGCGGAAACATCAATTCAAGCAAACCGTTAGCGTGGTGTGGGATCGGCTCAATCGGGCTTGGCAGAGCTAAGACTAAGTAATTGTGCTTAAGTTGCTTGCATTTAAAAACGGCAGATTTTGATTGAAAGATAACAGAGGGCAATAGGAGTGCGATCGCGATCGCTAAAGCATATAGTAACTATCACTTAACCCAGAGAAAAAATCAGTCATAGTTAACCTAACGATTCAGTTAGCCTACGCAATCAAGAGCTATGTCTGAACAATTCTCGTTCTCCCAAATCACGTTAGCCGAACTTTTCAGTCAGGTTGCCTACTCCAGAAGCTTGAGAAACGCCGATCGACAAGGACTGATTGCCGCCCGCATGACCGGAATGCTGAGTGAAGATGATAATACCCTAATCGATCGGCTACTTTACGGCATTCGCCGAGGCTGGCTGAAAGTTGAGGGTTAAAATAGAGCCAGGTTAACTTGTAAAAATTTAGTAAACGTCAAGCATCGGAATATTCCGTATGCGCTTCTTTTTTGGGGCAAAAAGTAACAAACTTTGCTGAAATTTCTCAAGGGATCGTCCATAAAATACATTCCGCCTTCTTTTGCTATCGACTTCTTTCTAGAAAAGCCTTTAAATTTGAAAAGACCAGTCTTGGTGAATCCCTGGAAATGTTTAACGCAACAGAGCTTTTAATCGACAAATTCGTACAACAGCTCAAAGAAGGCTATCGCCGCACCTACGGAGGCTGGAAGCACGATTACGAAGATATCATTGGTTGGGCGGGCAACATGGCCCTAGAAAACATCGCCAACAGCGACGCCCTCTATCACAATGTTGAACATACAATTCTCGTAACGCTAGTAGGACAAGAAGTTTTGCGAGGTCGCCATATCCGTGAAGGGGGTGTCTCTTGCGAAGACTGGTTGCACTACATCATCTCCCTCCTCTGTCACGATATTGGCTACGTCAAAGGCGTTTGTCGGCAAGATTGCGATGGTCTTTACGCCACCGGGAAAGATGGGGCGATGGTTTCTTTACCCCCCGGTGCAACCGACGCTAGCTTAACCCCCTACCATGTAGATCGCGGTAAATTGTTCATAGACGAACGCTTCGGCGGTCACAAACTGATTGACGCAGAAATCATCAAGCGCAACATTGAACTGACTCGCTTTCCGGTGCCCAAAGATAGCGACCATCGCGCCACCATCAATTATCCCGGTTTGGTACGCGCCGCAGATTTGATTGGTCAACTGAGCGATCCGCGCTATCTGCAAAAAATTAGCGCCCTATTTTACGAGTTTGAAGAAACGGGGGCTAATAAGACGCTTGGCTATCGCCACCCCGGTGACTTGCGGCAAAATTATTCTCGGTTTTATTGGAATGGCGTTTACCCCTATATCCAAGAAGCCTTAAGTTACTTGGGGTTAACCCAAGAGGGTAAGCAAATCATCGCGAACCTGTACGCCAATGTCTTTCGGGTAGAACACGAACAATCTTCTTCTCAGTTGGGGGCAGCTTAGTTTTGCAATCATTACCAAAAGGTTGGGGAGACTGCGATCTAGAGGATGCAGTCTCTTGTTTTAGGGGTGTAAACCTCAGATGGGGATGTAATCCGATTCTTGAAGGGGGGCGATCGCGATCGCCTGTATCTGTAATCGAGTCTTGCTAAATTGAATCTTAATACCTCCCCTCCTTCAGCAAAGCCCAACTCTTATGCAAACTCAAGAACAATCCGAACCTTTAGCCTGCACCGTTGAGGAAATAGAGATTGCGATTGAACTACCCACTGAACCTTTGCTAGATGCTCAACCTCTTCCCAAGACAGCACCAGCCAAACCCAAGCTTTATCCCCTACTTTTCCAATTCTTACTAGGCTTCATTGCCCTTAATTTCGGGATAGAATTTTTTAGGTTTCTAGGAGGTTTGGCGAGTTGCGGAACGACTAAAGCATCTTTAACTGAAGTCAAGCACTACGTAGGGTCAATGAATCGCGCTCAACAAGCTTTTTATTTGGATAATCATCAATTTGCTAATACTGTTGAATCGCTAGGGCTAGGAATTAATACCCAAACTTCAAGATTTAACTACTCTACGCATACCTTAGACAATGCTGCTTTGAGTTATGGCATTCCCCGTGAAGGCATTCAGGAATATAGAACGGTTTCTTGGGGAGTATTCAGTTGGAAAAAGAAGATCCAACCGGAGTTAAAAGGTTATATTGGTGCAGTCTTTGTCATTCCTCAAGACGCTTCCGAAAATCAAGATTCTCAGTTTGTAGATATTCTCTGTGAGTTTTCTACCACAAAATTAAACGATCTAGCTA
>JAAHGE010000691.1 GCA_010672635.1 Desertifilum sp. SIO1I2
CTTCTTAAGCGTACCCTTTCAACTAAAGCCTATACTTTCCTGCTGGGGGATACCACCGCAAAATGCCAAGACATCCTTGAAGGAATGCGCCAGCGGGGAGAACTTCCTACCGGAATTAAGAAAACCTTTGTCGAAGACTTACTCAACCAAAAACGTTGTATCTGTGGTGCAGAATTAACCGACGGTTCCCACGCTTACCACCTCGTACAAGCCTGGATGGAAAAAGCTGGAATAGCGGATATTGAAGAAACAGCTATTCGCCTCACCGCACAAACCGACGAACTCAAACGTCAAGAAACAGAATTTTGGGAAATTACCGATAGAGAACAAGCCAACCTCACCCAATGGCGAACTGAGTTATCTCAAATTGAAACCGAACTCGACAATATCCGCAATAAGTTAATTTCCTATCCTGATATTGATATTCAACAATTGCAAAAACGCCTTGATAGCCTCGATAGCAAAATCAACGAATTGCAACGGGAAACGGGTGCAAATCAACAAAAATTAGAAATGCTAAATAGCGACATTGAAAAAGCAATTAAACAAGTCGCCAAACAGCAAATGAACGAAGAAAGACAAGCCTTAGCACAGCGGCGCATCCAAGCCACCCAAGAGGCTATCGAACGCATTGGCGAAGTCAAAAATCGCTTAGAAAAACAATTCCGTTCCTCCTTAGAAAAGCGGGTACAAGAAATCTTTAGTCAAATTTCCTTTACCCCCTACCTCCCCAAACTCAGCGAAAAATACGAACTTTCCCTCGTCGAGAAAACCTCCCTCTTTGAGTTACCCGTCGCCGCCTCTACCGGAGAAAATCAAATCCTTTGTTTATCCTTCATTGGCGGTATTATCGACCGAGTGCGAGAGTGGAGTCAATCGCGCCTGCATCTAGGGCCAAATAGTAGCACCTTTCCCGTCGTGATGGATTCCCCCTTTGGCAGTTTGGATGAAATCTATCGCCGCCAAGTTGCCAAATCTTTACCCCAACTTGCCAATCAATTAATCGTTTTAGTCACCAAAACTCAATGGCGCGGAGAAGTCGAAACCGAGATGAATCCGCGCATTGGCAAAGAGTATATTCTAGTCTACCATTCGCCTAAACCCAACTGTGAGGAAGATTGGCTAGAACGGCAAGGCGAACGTTATGCCTTGGTAAGACAGAGTAGCCATGAATTTGAGTACACGGAGATTGTTGAAATCCCCAGGCGTTTATAGGCTACTTCAGGCTGACTTTTTGGTCATTGGACGCCACGTTCAACGCTATCCGGAGATTAGCCAGCAACTCGCAGCCCAAGGTCATGCTATTGGCAATCATACCTGGAGTCATCGCTGCGATCGCCTAACCCCAAGAAGTCGGTTATGAAATTAACCAAGCCTCCCGTATCATTACCCAACTCACCGGCGTCAAAACCCTATTATTTCGGCCCCCAAAGGTCGCTTAGAAAATGGTCTTGTCAGTTGAACCCCAAAAAACCGCTATCTCATCGCGCTTTGGTCTGTAGACTCCAGTACCAAGAACCCGCCCCCCAACAGTTAGTCCAAACCATTGTGCGGCAAATCCAACCGGGAGGAATTATACTAATGCACGATGGCAATCGCGGTTGAATGCAAGCCGCCGCAACCTTACCCGAACTCCTAGAAGCCTTGAAAGCTGAAGGCGACGAGTTTGTCAACCTACCAGAGTTGCGGCAAAGGTCTGGTCGCTTTTAACTTTAGGTTAAGACTTCTTAACTTCTGTAATTTCCCTCTTTAACCTTTTCCCATGTCTAGAGTTCGCATCGCCAAAGATAAAGCCGAATTCGTCAAAAGCCTAGTCACCGCGAACAGTAAAGACGGCGTTTTTGAAACCTATGCAGATGTGGTGATGTTCGCCGCCTCCCTAGGCGTCAAGCAAGACAAACGCCTTCCCTTGGGGGGCATTTCCACCAAAGACCCCGCCCCCATTGGGGTAGAAATCTTTGCCTCTAGGGGGTACGATCTAGCCATTAAGCTGATTGCGATCGCGCAAACCCAAGACCCTCAAATCCTGTCTTCCTACGAACCCGCAGCCTTAGAACAGCGCCTGCACATCCTCGAAGAATACGCCAACGGCGGCCTCGAAATTCTCCGCGAAGCACTACGCGGCAGCATAGACTATACCGAACGCCTCCTCCTAATGCTAATTGCCGAACGCGTAAAACCGAAAACCGAGACAGATAGTTTTGATTTAAGTCGGTTCTTATAAAACACCCCTAACTCATACAAGGGACAAGCGTTCAGAACTTTGAGGCAAAACTAGATGCGGATTGATGAAATTAAACAAGCTGTCCTAGCAGCAGAGACTTATCTTAAATCGCTGCAAGGGCTGCTTAATAATAGAATTGAAAATCTTGCCATTGAAGAAGTAGAACAGTCAGAGGACAATCAGTTCTGGTTGATTACCCTTAGTTTTGAACGCCATCCAAAATCGAGTTCAATCCTTCCGGGAATTCATGAATTTGAGCGAGAATACAAATTGTTTAAACTTAATAGCATTACCAAAGAAGTTGAATCGATGAAAGTTCGCGTCTTACGCAATCAGTAACATTCAACTAAACCAAAATCTGGGGTAAACCCACCTTTCGGGGTTCAACAAACTTACCCTGAAAACCCATCGCTTGACCTTCCACCGTTCGGGCATCAGCGACGGCGCGGCGAATATCGGCTTTTTCCAATTCATCTGTCACCCCGCCTAACAGATAGACTAGCAACTTAA
>JAAHGE010000692.1 GCA_010672635.1 Desertifilum sp. SIO1I2
TCCGATGGCAAGCGTTTAGTTGCCATCGGAGAGGATAATATTAGCCGAAACCTTGATAGATAGGGGCGTTGCGAGTTCGGTGAGGGTGAGGAGGGTTTTGTGCAGCAGGGTTTCTAGAGAGGCATTGGGAAGGGAGTCTTGTGTTTCTTGGAAAAGGGCGAGAATATGTTCGGAGTCGGTGCTTCCCTGGATTTGCTGGTAGATGCTATCTTGGAGGCGATCGCGAATAGGACGATACAGCGTTTGCCGAAAATTCTCGATCAAACCATTATGGGCGAACAAAAGGCGATCGCGCTTAAACGGCTGACAATTACTTAAATCTACCGCTTGTCCAGCCGTAGCGCTGCGAATATTCGCCATCAAGCAAGAGGTTTCTACATAACGGCTGAGTTCTAATAAGTTCACATCGTTCCAAATCGGTAGGATGTTCTTGTAGACAAAAGGCGATGTCTCCCGTTGGGGATGATACCAAGCCACACCAAACCCGTCAGCGTTAACCACCCCAGAAGTCATCTCGCGAGGTTCGTAACTTTGCACAATTAACGAATGTTCGGGTTCGTAGAGTAGCGCCTCCAATTGAATAGGCGCACCAAGATAAGCCAGAATTCGACACATAGGGAAGAAGGGAATTGGGAATTGGGGAAAGAAGAGGATGGGGGGATGGGGGGATGGGGAGGTGGGAGGATGGGGGAAAAGAGTGCAAAGTTCCGAGTGGGTAGTAGAGGGTTAAGTAGAAAGTGCTGTAGCTTGTACGCCCTAACTGGCTTCGCGTTCCAGTATCAGCGTAACCGGGCCGTTGTTCTCTATGCTGACTTGCATCATGGCTCCAAAGATGCCTGTTTCCACCTTTAAGCCGCTTTGAGAGAGTTTTTCGACAAATTTGTCATATAGTGCCTGGGCAGCTTCAGGGGGTGCAGAACGGTCAAAGGAAGGACGGCGACCTTTGCGGCAGTCGCCATATAAGGTGAATTGGCTGACTACTAGAAGTTCTCCATCTATCTCTTGAACGGATTTTTCCCATCGACCTTCAGGCGTTGTAGGGTCGGGAAATAAGCGCAAGTCTAGGCATTTACGCGCCATCCATTCTAGTTCTGTTTCAGTGTCTGTTGCAGAAATTCCCACTAACAGGTTTAAACCTTTAGCGATTTTTCCGACAATTTCACCATCAACTGAAACTTGAGAAGATTGAACTCTTTGAACAATTACGCGCATGGGAAGAGGGTGGGGGGATGGGGAGGTGGGGAGATGGGGGGAAACTTCAGACTCAACACTATCTTCCTACTCAGCACACTGCTACGCAGAAGCTAAAGCTACAGCACTTTACACCTGATTGACTGACAAATATGAATGGGTAGGTGGAGTTGAACATCGCGAAACCCCACTGGATCGGCGGTTTCGTTGGGTTACGCTAACGCTAACCCAACCTACCAAAGAATTAAGGTTTTGGGAGTTTTGTCAGTCAACCAGACTTTACACACTGCTACGCAGAAGCTAACACAACAGCACTGTCTTCCCACTCGGAACTCGGTACTTTGCACTCTTTTCCCCCATCCTCTTCTAACTTCTATTTCCCGAAGCCTTTACCCCGGCTGGTGCTGGGCAAACAGAGACATTTTTGGATTTGGGATAATAGCTTATCGTGGTCTAGGTTTTGACCGATTAACACAAGCTGATTTTTGGGTTGACCCTGCCATTCGGAATCATCTAAGGAGAAGCGCTTACCGCTGAGGTGGAAGATATGACGATGGGGACTTTCATCAAACCAGAGAATTCCTTTAGCGCGAAATACGCTTTCTGGAAGGTGATGGTCTAAGAAATTTTGGAACTTTTTAATCGCGAACGGTTTATCGCTTTGGAAAGAAACTGAAGTAAATCCATCATTTTCTAAGTGATGGGAATGGTGATGATGGTCGTGGTCGTGGCTATGGTCGTGACCGCAGTCGTGATGGTCGTGGTCGTGGTCGTGATGGTCGTGATGGTCGCGATCGCGATCGGATTTAGACTCAGTTTGATAGTATTTATCAGACTCAAATAAACCGACGCTGAGGATCAGGGGTAAGGGCACTTGGGCGTGGTTGGTTCTAATAATTCTAGCGCCCTGTTTCATGTCGCGAATTCGCACTTCTAGGGCATCGACATCGCCTTCATCGACTAAATCGACTTTGTTTAAGAGGATGACATCGCCGTAGGTGATTTGACTGTAGGCGGCTTCGCTATTAAACAGGTCGAGGCTGAAGTTTTCGCAGTCAACGACGGTGACGATAGAGTCGAGGCGGGTTAAGTCTCTAAGTTCTGTTCCGAGGAAGGTTAGTGCAACGGGGAGGGGGTCGGCGAGTCCGGTGGTTTCGACAACCAAGTAATCAATCGAGTCTTGGCGTTCTAAGACTTTGTAAATGGCTTCTACCAGGTCGTTGTTGATGGTGCAGCAAATGCAACCGTTACTTAGCTCTACCATATCTTGGTCGGTAGAGATGATTAACTCGTTATCGATGCCAATTTCACCAAATTCATTGACGAGGACAGCCGTTTTGATGCCTTGCTGATTGGTGAGGATATGGTTAAGCAAGGTGGTTTTACCGCTTCCCAGAAAACCTGTGATGATGGTGACAGGCAGGTTTTGCTTCTGGTCTTCAAGGTTGGGGGTTGGGTCGGAACTCACTACAGAAGTCATAGCCACAAGGGTTCAAGCTCTTTCCAGCCTTATTTTTTGACGTTTTTGACCCTTGTGGA
>JAAHGE010000693.1 GCA_010672635.1 Desertifilum sp. SIO1I2
TGATGGGATGTCTGAGAGGGCGGGTTGCAGATTGGTTTGAGCGTTTTTTGCAGGGGATGTGGTCATTAGAAATGAAGGAAAGGAACAGGAATATAGATTTTATTTGTAAGGTTGACTTCGTGAGAAAAAGTTGATGATTCTTCCGTGCTGTATTGAACCAGATTTGCCAGCCAATTAATATTATTTTTAGATATTCTTACTCTAGCATATAAGCAAAGACTGAAGTCGATGGGACAAGGCGCGATCGCCAAACCGATGTAGAGATTGGAGAGAACTCAAGCAACGCCTATCCTGAAGTGAGATTTCTCGTTACAGTAAAAACCAGGATCTCCACCTGACATTCACCATGCTTTCATCCCCGGTTGTACGCTTGGCAACAGAAAATGCTCTATTTAGCACAATCGCGCTCATCTTTATTGTGACCGTTACTTGGGCATGGCGCGAGACTAAACCCTATACTCTTCCCGAACCCTTACCCGGTTGGTTTGCGGTGTGGTTTGGTAGCGTCCAAATTTTGGGAGGGTTAGTTCCTCTGGTGGCTTTGGGATGGAGTGTTTGGCAAGGATATTCCAGCGCTACCGCAGTTTGGCTATTTTACTATCTGATGCTGGGCTTGCAAATTTTGTTAGAATCGTTCACCTTACGGCAATATGCAACCGTCGTTTGGGTGATGGTACCTTATCTGTTTTTACCCTATCGCATCTGGCAGTTATACGAAGGCATTAATCTTTTAGAACCTTTAGCTGAGTTAGACTGGATGCGATCGCTCCTCTGGTTAGAAATCGGAGTTTGGAGTCTTAATTATTTGTTAGACGTTGCTCAGTTACCTAGACTACACGGTTGGCTAGGCACCCAAAAGAACCTAGACTAAGCTAACTCGGCTTGCAGCCCATATGCTAGAGAAAATACTGAAGCCAATTTGCAGAAAATTAGCGAAAAAAAGATTAGAAGATTGAGAGCATTTGGTATAGCTCTTGAACATCATCTCTGCTAACACAAGTATAAATAGTCACTTTTGTAGCTTGACTCATGAGCGAATTAGACGATGCGAATTTTACTTTTTGAGGTCGATCCAGTCGGGCAGACTTCCCTCACTGAAGCGCTGGCACACTATCATTATCAGGTCAATATTGCCCCCGATCGTCAAACGGGTTTGGAATGGGCGATCGCGCATTCTTACGAACTGGCTGTTTTAAATGTACCCAGTTCGGAAGGGATTTCACTGTGTCGCCAATTGCGCGATCGCGGTTACGAAAAACTGATTCTTCTCCTAGCCGCCTGCGATCCTAATCCCGACATCATCGCCGGATTGGATGCAGGTGCAGATGACTACATTGCGGGATCGTGCGACATTTCAGAACTGATGGCCCGAATTCGTGCCTTGTTGCGTCGGCGAGAAGCTGCTTTTATCCCAGCAGTTTTAACATGGGGAGACTTGTGCTTCAACTCCGCCTCAGCCGAAGTCACCTATCGCGGTCAAATTTTATCGCTGACTCCTAAAGAATACAACCTGCTTGAGCTTTTTCTTCGCAATCCCCAACGCATTTTTAGCCGTAGTGCCATTATCGATCGCCTGTGGTCGCTAGATACCTTACCCACAGAAAATGCAGTCACGACTCACATTAAGGGATTGCGACAGCAGCTTAAAATAGCGGGAATGCCTGTCGATCTCATTGAAACTGTTTATGGACTGGGTTATCGTCTCAAAGCTTCTCCTAAGAATTCCACCCTCGCCGAAACTTCAGAAGAACCGTCAGAAAAACCGATCTTACCAACCCACCCCAAATTCAAAATTGGTCTGATTGATGGCGATCCTTCCGAAGAAAACCGCGCTTGGTTGAAAAACTTGCAAAGCGCTGGAGTTCGCTGGGGGTTCTACTTTAAACAGATTGCTAATGTTAACCAAGCCGCGATCGCGATCGCAAAAACGCCTTTAGACGCATTGCTCGTTAACTTTAACGCACCCGACTTTGATGAAAACTGCTTTAACGAGTTACAAGAATTAGTGGCTCAATTTCCCAACCTCCCCGTTTTAGCCTTCACCGAACCCGACAGTTGGTTAGATCGAATTGCCATTTCTCGCCTGGGGGGAAGTCAATGCTTGCAAAAGAATCAACCGACAGAGCATATTATCAGAGCGATCGCCAACGCCCTTCCCCAAAATCCAGTCATTGAAGCCACTGTCATGGCAGTTAATGACGATCCTTTAGTGCTTTGCGAATTAGAACATCTTTTACAGCCTTGGGGAATTCGTCTCGTCCAGCTATCCGATCCTCAATTTTTTTGGTCAACCCTAGGAGAAACAGCCCCCGACTTACTCATTTTAGACTTAGAAATGCCGGGTTTACGGGGAATTGAACTCTGTCGAGCCGTGCGCCAAGATCGTAAATGGGGAGACTTACCGATGATTGCTGTTACCGCCACACCCGATACAGAACTGATTCATCAAGTTTTTATTGCAGGCGTTGATGATTTTGTCAGCAAGCCGATTGTCGGGCCAGAGTTAATTACGCGGGTGGTTAGCCGTCTCGATCGCGTTCCCCTGCGCTACCAACTTGAGCAAATTCGCCTCAAGTCCGTTAAGCAACCCTTAAAAGAACCTTTAAAAGAATATCAAGCGAATTTGCTATTAGTTGACGATCAACCCAATAACCTCCGTACCCTCACTGCTATTTTGAACGGGCAAGGCTACAAGATTCGTAAGGCAACTAGTGGAGAGAATGCTTT
>JAAHGE010000694.1 GCA_010672635.1 Desertifilum sp. SIO1I2
TGAAAAACCCGACCGCATAACAATTGGCGCGGGTTTTTCTCTAATGTTTAATCCGGGATCGGTATTGTTTAGGTTAACTCAACAAGACTCTGGCTCATTACTAAAACTGTGGCAAACGGTCACAGCTTTGGCAATCAGTCGAGATGGCAAAACCCTATTTAGCAGCTCTCGCGATGGTGATGTCAAACAGTGGGATTTAACCACTGGCAGAGCACTCAAGGCTTTCTGCGGAAACTCACCTGGGACTGAATCTAGATAATCGTTTCCAAGACTTCTGGTTCCAGGACGAACTCAAGCTCCGGCTTAGGTTAACAATTTTCCTCTGGTTTAAGCAGTCATCTAAACTATTCCCAGTAGGAATACAACCATACCAACAATTTGTGGACAAAGAGACACCCCTCGCCGCTAGGATGCGTCCCCGCACCCTGGATGAATTTATCGGGCAAGACCACATCATCGGACCAGGACGCCTGTTACGTCGAGCCATTCAAGCTGACCAACTTTCTTCTGTTATCTTTTTTGGTCCACCAGGTACCGGAAAAACAACGCTCGCTCGGATTATCGCTAACACCACTCGCGCTCACTTCATCGCAATTAATGCCGTCCTGTCTGGGGTAAAAGAAATTCGGGAGGCGATCGCAACTGCTCAAAAATACCAACAGGAACATACTCAGCGCACTATCTTGTTTGTAGACGAGGTTCATCGCTTCAATAAATCTCAACAAGATGCAATGCTCCCTTGGGTGGAGAACGGGACGGTTATTCTCATTGGTGCAACCACAGAAAATCCTTATTTTGAAGTGAACAAAGCTTTGGTGAGTCGTTCGCGCATCTTTCAGCTTAAGCCTCTCAATGAAACTGACTTACGCCGCGTCCTCGAACAGGCACTTACTGACTCAGAGCGTGGTTATGGTCAGCTATCTGTATTAGTAGATCCAGATGCGATCGCTCATTTGGTCAATGTCGCCAACGGTGATGCCCGTTCCTTGCTCAATGCCTTGGAACTGGCGGTCGAAACCACACCTCCTGACGAAACCGGAACTGTTCGCGTTACGCTGGCTGTAGCGGAGGAATCGATTCAGCAGAGGGCAGTTCTCTACGATCGCGAAGGAGACGCCCACTTTGATACCATTAGTGCCTTTATCAAAAGTTTGCGCGGTTCCGACCCGGATGCCGCTTTATACTGGCTAGCTAAAATGGTCTATGCCGGGGAAGACCCTCGCTTCATTTTCCGGCGAATGTTGATTTTAGCGAGTGAAGATGTGGGACTGGCTGACCCGAATGCTGTAGTGGTGGTTAATGGCTGCGCCCAAGCCTTTGAGTGGGTGGGGATGCCGGAAGGACGCTATCATTTGGCTCAAGCCACGCTTTATCTCGCCAACGCCCCCAAATCGAATAGCGTCATGGGCTTTTTCGATGCGCTCTTCGTGGTTGAGAAGGAACGGGAGACAGAGGTACCTAATCACCTTAAGGATGCTAATCGGGATAAGAAAGGATTGGGGCATGGCGCGGGTTATCTTTATCCTCACGCCTACCGCGACCATTGGGTGGCTCAACAGTATTTGCCGAGTAGTTTGCAGGGACAGGTGTTTTATCAGCCTTCAACGCAGGGGTTTGAAGGGGAAATTAAGACGCAGGTGGCGCGTCATCGGGAAGCGCAACTTGAAGCGGTGGCAGAGGGTGTTTTTGTATCGCCCGTTGAAGTGCTAACCACAGGGCCAACTGACCGCACCGTTGATCGTTGGTTGCAGCGTACATTAAGTCAGGTTGGCGAGCAGTTGGAGAAAGTGCGCGATCGCATTTTCACTCTCGCACAGCTTCAGCGTCACCATGTTGTTTTGGACTTAAATGCAGGTAACGGTTTACTCACCTTTGAAGCTTTGCGCCGGGTACCAGAAGGTGGAGTTTATGCCTGTACTCGGACATCGGCTGAAGCTGTTGCCCTACAAGAACAGGTAACAGCACTTCCCGAACTCAAGCGTCCTTTTGTATTGAGTTCTACCTTAACCCAGTTACCAGAAGTTTTAGCTACCCAAGCCCCCGATATTCGGTTTGACTGCATCGTTGGGCGCAATGCACTGATTCACGAACCAGATAAAAAGTCAGTCGCACAGCTTTTAGCCCAATTACTGCAAAAGTCAGGAACGCTGGTTCTGGTGGAAACAGTACCAAGCCATACACAACGGCTTTATCGTTTAATTGATTATCGAAAGCTGGATATTCATTTGTACCCGCGCTTAGTCGCAGCAGAAGAGGCGATTTATAGCGACCCCTCAGATGCAATGGTGAACTGGGAGGCATCAGATTTAAAGAAGGCTTTGGAGTCAGCCGGGTTGGTGGCTGAAGTAGAGGAGGAGCGTTTAGTGACTCAAATGCAGATTACGCCCGCCTTAATCGAGCGTTGGTTCGCGACTACTTCTGCAACAAATAGACCTTCTTATGTAGCGCATTTGGCGAAGAACCTGCATGAAGAAGAAATCCGTGTTGTAAAAGAGCTATTCACCCGCTCGTTACTACATCAAACTGTTAATTGGGAGAGTACAATTGCTATTGTACGGGCTAGTTTTTTATCTGGGTCGTTTTCTAACAAACAACTGAAAAATCAATGACGTTCTTAATCCCCACAGTAAAAGCTGGATACAAGCCACAATCTGTTGATACAAGTATTGAAGCAGATGTATTGATGTTTCAGTTGCTGCAAACACTAACTCCGAATGACTTTCA
>JAAHGE010000695.1 GCA_010672635.1 Desertifilum sp. SIO1I2
TCGACGCAACCCTATTATTTAGGTTGCGTCGCAATAAAAACACCGCGATAATCTCGATCGGAAATTCCTGGCATCGCTAACCCATAGCCATAAGAACCTGTGAGAGCAATTAAAATAGTCCGCTGCTCAATTTCTAAGTAATCCATATTATGAATTTATTCTATTTGTATTATATTGTAGTATAATAACTATCGGTCGGCAAGCAACTGCTGGTAAGTGGCGAGCGTTGCTAAAGCGATCGCACTCCAGCTATAATGCGCCTGAGCGTATTGTTGACCGTTTTTCCCACGTCGCCGCCTCTCCCGTGCGTCCATCAAAGCCTTGTGTAGCGTATTTTTCAGCGAATTTACTTCAGATTCGCACACCCAACCCGCCTCAGCTTGTTGAATATCTTCCCAGATGTAAACGCCTTGGGAAATCACAACAGGGGTAGCCGATGCGATCGCCTCCGCCACCGCAATCCCAAAATTTTCGTAGTACGATGGCAATACAAACAGATCCGCATCCTGCAACAAAGCAGCTTTTAAATCCCCTTTAACAAACCCCGGAATCGTTGTAATTTTCCCTAAAGCAGATTCTCTGACTCGCTGTTTAATCTGTTCCTCGTACGCCGGATCTTGTGGATTTCCCCCCGCTAAAACAAAATGAAAGGATACACCCTCTTCGAGTAACATTTCCAAAGCCGGAATCAGCAAATCCAATCCCTTTTTTGGGTCAATCCGAGACATATATAATAGAATCGGTATATCTTCCGGCAAACCAAGCTGAGACTTCGCCATCCCTGGGGTAACTTCCGGTAACTGTACCCCCAAAGGAATCACCACATCCCTTGTTTTTGTACCAAACCGTTCGGAAACCTTAGCTTCTTGGGAACTGGTAAAATGAATCGCCTCAGCGCCTGCCAAATTTCCCTTTTCAATCAAAGCCGCATAGACTTGTTTTAACTGCCTTTTCTTCTGTAAATCCGCCGGATCTAACGTTCCCAAAGGACGCATTAAATAAGGTAACTTCCGGCTTCTCGCCACCGCCGCCGCCGCCGAAGAAACCGGAGAAAACAAAGCATGAATATGAGCAATATCAAATTCCTGGCTATGCTGCGCCAACCATCTCAATAAATTAATTGAAAACTTATAGCGACGAAACGGCGAGCAGCGAAAATAACGAATAAAATATCCATCTTGTTCTACAGGAAGATCTAAAGGCACATTCAGCGGCGCTTGACCCGTATCTCCATTAGAATCAGTAGTAAGAATCGTCACCTCTGCGCCTGCTTTCGCCAACGCCGCAGACAACCCCAACGCCATCTGACTAGGGCCGCCATAGACTAAAGAAATAGACGGAACAATTTGCAGCACGCGCATTAATTTAGTCCTCTACGATCGTTGTGTCTCAATCCTCAATCGGCGCTGACAATCTCGCAACCACAACCGCACTGCTTGCGCCACCACACCCTGACTGCTATCTCTTGGCGGCGAAGGCGTGCGTCCCGTTGGCGAGCCTCCCGTGCGAGAAAACATCATCGCGAGCTGCCATCCCCTAGGAGTCTGCGTTAAAAATAACCAATGATACTCTTGCATTTCCACCGCCTGAGTCCGAGTATACGTCCGTTCTAGGGTTGTAATAAACACCTGGCGCGGATCTTCGGGGATGGGTTGGTTAGCTGCTAGAGGAAGCGGTTCAAACTCCGCTCGTCCTGCAATCACTACATTAGCAGGGGGAAGCGTTGCTGTTAGGCGGCGATGGTGTTGTAAGATGCGATTGGCGTAGCCGGGTAAATCAACCAGCAATTGTTCTACCAGCGTTTCCAATTCAGCCGGACAGCCTTGTAGGGGTCTTTGAATAGAAGGCTGTCCGGGTAAACTCCTAGGTGGAGAAGTTTGTGCTACTACAGCCGAACTCAATGCCAACTGTATCGCGAAATGACTCGCAGCGATCGCCCATCCCCAACGCTGAACCCTACTCATAGGCTGGCTAATTCTTCGCAAATTCGTTCCCAAGCTGCCACAGGATCGGCCGCAGCGGTAATCGGACGACCAATCACAAGATAATCTGCACCGGCTGCGATCGCATCTTTTGGCGTCCTGCACCGCTTCTGATCGCCTCCCTCCGCCCATTGAGGACGCACGCCAGGGCAAACGAGTGTAAAGTCATTTCCGCAGACTTGACGCAGTTGTGCAGCCTCCTGGGGGGAGCAAACCGCCCCATCTAAGCCGGATTCCTGGGCAAGAATTGCCATTTGTAAAGCGTATTCGGGCAATTCTAGGGGAACTTTGAGGTCGAAGGCGAGATCGCGCGAACTTAAGCTCGTCAGTAGGGTGACTGCAATAATTTTCGGTTGTTTATCCCCAGGTGCCTTTTCGCTAGAGGCCGCTTTTGCCGATTTTAGAGCGTTCCGACCTGCCGTAGCGTGAACGGTGATTAAATCTACCCCATAAGCACTCGCCGCACCGCAAGCCCCTGCCATTGTATTGGGGATATCGTGAAATTTCAGATCGAGAAAGATCTGTTTTTGTCTTTGTTGCAACTCGCTCAGGAGTTTAGGGCCGCAACTGACAAATAATTCTAACCCAACTTTCCACCATCCCACGTCGGGAAGGGTATCCAGTAACCGCAAAGCCTCTGCTTCGGAATTGACATCTAGGGGAACGATAACGCGATTTTCGATAGACATGGCAGGAGGGTGGGGGGAAGAAGGGGGTTGGGGGTTGGGGAAGA
>JAAHGE010000696.1 GCA_010672635.1 Desertifilum sp. SIO1I2
TTTAGAGTTTCCGATTGTGGGATTCGATGAAAAAATCGGCGTCTTCACCACCCGTCCCGACACCGTATATGGCGTTACCTACGTCGTATTGGCTCCCGAACACCCCTTAACGCCGAAAGTCACCACTTCAGACCAAAAAGCAGCAGTAGAGGCATTTATCGCCGAAGTGAGTGGGGAAAGCGAACTGGAACGCACCGCAGAAGATAAGCCGAAACGCGGTATTCCCACTGGCGGGAAAGCCATTAACCCGTTTACTGGGGAAGAAATTCCCATCTGGATCGCCGATTATGTGTTGTATGAGTATGGTACGGGTGCGGTGATGGGCGTTCCAGCCCACGATACCCGCGATTTTGAGTTCGCGACTCAAAACCAGTTACCGATTAAGCGGGTGATTGTGCGCGATGATGCGGATAATGCCAATGCGCCGATTAAACAGGCTTACACCGATCCGGGAGTCATGGTCAACTCCGAGGAGTTTAATGGCATGATTTCCACTGAGGGGAAACAAGCCATTATTGACTATGCCGAGAAAAATAAACTGGGTAAAGCCAGAATTCAGTATCGCCTCAGAGATTGGTTAATTTCTCGCCAGCGGTATTGGGGTGCGCCTATCCCGATTATCCACTGTCCCAACTGCGGCGCGGTTCCGGTTCCCGATGCAGATTTGCCCGTGACTTTACCAGAGGATGTGGAGTTTACAGGTAAGGGAGCTTCTCCGTTAGCGAGATTAGAAGATTGGGTAAATGTCCCTTGTCCGAGTTGCGGCACGCCAGCCAAGCGGGAAACCGATACAATGGATACGTTTATCGATTCCTCCTGGTATTTTCTGCGCTATCCGGATGCGAGAAATGAGGGTCAGGTGTTCGATCCGGCGAAGACGAATGACTGGATGCCTGTGGATCAGTATGTGGGCGGAATTGAACACGCGATTTTGCACTTATTGTATTCTCGGTTTTTTACAAAGGTTTTGCGCGATCGCAATCTACTCACCTTCGACGAACCTTTCCAGCGCCTATTAACCCAAGGGATGGTACAAGGGCTAACCTACGAAAACCCCAATAAATCCGGTAAGGATAAATATATCCCCAACGCCTTAGTCAATCCCAACGATCCGCGCGACCCGGAAACCGGAGACCCCTTAAAAGTCTCCTACCAAACCATGTCTAAATCTAAATATAACGGCGTGGCTCCCCAGGAAGTGATTAACAAATACGGCGCAGATACCGCCCGGATGTTTATTCTCTTCAAAGCACCTCCCGAAAAGGATTTAGAGTGGGATGATGCTGATGCAGAAGGACAATTTCGCTTCTTAAATCGCGTTTGGCGTTTAGTGACCGATTTTGCCCATAGTCCCGCTTCTGCCAAGAAAACTACGAAAAACGGTCAACTCTCCAAACCCGAAAAAGACCTAAGACGCGCCACCCATACCG
Source organism: Desertifilum sp. SIO1I2 (assembly GCA_010672635.1). Classification (GTDB taxonomy): domain Bacteria; phylum Cyanobacteriota; class Cyanobacteriia; order Cyanobacteriales; family Desertifilaceae; genus Desertifilum. The sequence goes on from JAAHGE010000696.1 coordinate 1,431, forward strand.
CCATTAAAGAGATTACCGACGACTTAGAAGGCGACTATCAATTAAATACAGCCGTCTCTGAGTTAATGAAGCTCAGTAATGCCTTAACAGACGCCGAGTGCAAAGATTCCCCAGTTTACGCTGAAGGCATTCAAACCCTCATTCTCCTGATGGCCCCTTTTGCCCCTCACATCACCGAGGAGTTGTGGCAACTGTTAGGAAATAGCCAATCTATTCACCAACAAAATTGGCCGCAAGTGGATGAAAACGCTTTGGTTGTTGATGAAATTACCCTAGTCATACAAATCCTCGGAAAAACGCGCGGTACTATTATCATCCCAGCCGATGCCGACCGGGAAGCAATGGAAAAATACGCCCGCGAATCCGAAATTGGTCAACGCTATCTAGAAGGAAAAACCGTAAGAAAAGTCATCGTGGTTCCCGATAGAAACCTCGTCAACTTTGTCGTTAGCTAACGACGAGTTTTATCCAGAATAACCCAGCAGCCTTTTCCAACCTATGCCATAGAAAAAGCCACAACCTACTTGAGATTGTGGCTTTTTTAAATTCAATCAAACCAAAGAATCAGCTTTGCAATTTAATCTTAAGCAAAGAGTTCAAAGTTAGCTGCTCCACGCTGTGTAAACGCAGTGGCAAAGTCAGCAGGTACATCACCAGGTTGCAGTACAGCTAAAACTGTATCTCCAGCCGTTAAGCCCACACCGACTGCTCCAGTAATGGCGTAAGGTGTTGTTGTTGTACCCGTACCTGTAATGGTTACTCCTTGTGGATCGAATGGATCGGTAGCAGTTCCGGTACCGGTAATTAAACTTACATCTTGTTCGATGTAAACAATCACGCTATTTTGGGCAACACCCCACTGGGTTGCTAAAGCTGCATCAGCAACTATGGCGCGAACACTTCCTTGGAGGAATTCTTGTAACTGTTCGCGGTTAGCAGCCTGTGCCGCAGTAAGAGTTGCAGCCGCTCCATCACCAAAGTCGAGACCCGTTCCAATACCGGCCGCTCCTGCGGTAATCGTGAAGTTGGTTTGACCTGTAATATCAATACCGCCAAATCCTGCACCTTGAACGCGAATTATGTCGCCGTCTGTAGTGCTGAAGTCAGTAATTCGGTCGGCTCTAGCAATGCGCTCACTCACAGTCGGTGTTGCATCAACTGCACCCAAAGCATCTCTTGCGGTTGCATTGTAGTCAATAACGTCTTGGATGTAGACGAAACGGTTTGTACCTTCGCCACCAGTGAGGGTGTCGCGATCGAGACCGCTGACTAGGTAGTCGTTG
>JAAHGE010000697.1 GCA_010672635.1 Desertifilum sp. SIO1I2
TCATCAATTCTGGGCTTGCGTGTCATTACTAACAAGATCCCAACACCCAGCACTGAAACTGCGATCGCAATCTCAAGAATCGGTAGATCCACACCCAGTAGATGAAGTCCTGTTCCTAACAAAGCTGCGAGGATAAACGCGATGGGAATCCAATATCCTCTAGCAACTGTCGCTGCAAGTAACCCTGTTGCGATCGCAAACAGCAGATGATCCAATCCAATAATCGGATGTCCTAGCCCGGATAGAAAACCGTCTAGAAAGTTACGGGATACCTGAGCGCCCGTAGGATGATGTGCATACGCAGGAGCCGCCACGATCGAACAGGTTATAACTGCTAGTAAAGCACCGACAGCAGTAGGCTTTGAATTGACCAAGCTTCTTTTCTGGGATACTATCATTGATTTCACTCCTCACTGACACAAATTTGTATAAACTATCCCAAAGCGATCTAAGGAGGGGACTCTGCTGAGGCAGTTTCAGCCATCAGTTGACGCGTTCGTTGTTCTAATTCTTCCTCGTCAATCAAGTTGGATTCTAGAACTAAACGTTCCAGGGAGAGGAGCCAGCGAAGATAGTAGTCCCAATCTGGATCGTCCTTACAGTGGTCGGCTTCCCACTGAGCGATAGATGCAATTAATTCTTGGCGAAAATCTTCCCATTCATAATGCCCCTTTTTCGCCAGCGCAATGGCTATTCCAAACGCTCGACCTTCCCAAGGTCTTTCAAATAACAGCTCCCCGTTGCTGCGAGGCGGAGAATCTTCACTACCTAGCATACTCGCAGCAGCAAACTGTTCAAACTTAATCTGCATTACTCTACTCTCTCTTATGGCTTGAATGCTTAAGCAGGTACGATGACTTTGGCTGCGCCCTGCATCGATTCTGGCGTGACAATGGCAGCAAGTTGTTCTTGCGTCCATCCTTCAGTGCCTTCAGGACGCTCTGGGAGAACGAACCAACGAATCTGGGCGCTAGTGTCCCACACCCGCACTTCAACGGAATCAGAGATATCTAGACCAAATTCTTTCAAGACTTGGCGAGGTTCGCGAATCGCTCTAGCCCGGAATGTGGGATCTTTGAACCAGTAAGGCGGTAAGCCTAACACCGGCCAAGGGTAGCACGAGCACATCGTACAGACAATCAAGTTATGCACATCGGGCGTATTCGCAACGGCTTGCATATTTTCTCCCTCGGCTCCCGCCATCCCGCGAGGGAAATTCATTTGGGCGATCGCCGCTGGAGTATCCTGTAAAAGTTGTTGCTTAAATTCTGGATCGACCCACGCTTTTGCAACAATCTTGGCACCATTAAAAGGACCCATATCTTTCTCAAAGAACTCAATCACGCGATCGACGGTTTCACCGGTAATGATTCCTTTCTCAATGAGTAAAGATTCTAAGGCTCTAACCCGAGCCGCGCTATAAGTCTCTCGATCGATATTCTCGCTCATCTGCATCACTCCTCAGTACGCTTCAATTCGCTACCGCCTGATTAGGCTGGATCTTCAAGATAGGCTTCAAAAATCTGAACATAAATCGTTGTGTTAGGTTCGCTCAGATTATTCCAGAGATCGTGGGAGTTGAATTTAACATTGTAAATGGGCATCGGCTCGCCTACTCCATCCCCAGTCGGAAAATAGTAGTTATAACTTCCTTCATATACCTCATCGATAACGCCTTTATGGGTTCGTAGATATCCTGGTAATTTGCAGTGAGCAACAGGAGGAGGATTTCTAACCGTGACAATATCGCCGACTTTGAATTTGGGTTGAACCTCTACCTCACACTTTGGAGAGTCCCCAACTCGGAGATATTCAATCACCTGCTTATCAATTGCAGGCTCTCCCCCTTTTGGTAAAGGTGCGTCTAAGTTTTCTAAGTAGGAATGGGTTTTAGCATCAAGTTCTTCCTGGCTCAGATAACCGGAGTCCACAAAAAAGCCGGAAATCCCGCCTAGCCATTTCTCGTAATAGCGATATTTAAAGTAATCAAAGGGATTCAGTCCCTCCGCGCCTGTACGCAGATGTCCCCAAGTCCAAAAGCTTTTGAATGTTGTTGGTACATTCTTGACGGCTTCCAGATGGTTGCTTAGGGCCATCATTGCTACGTGAATGCCGAAAATGCGTTGTTCCCAAGGCTGGACAAACACTCGCTTTTCAAAGCTGGAGGGTTCTAATCCTTCAAGTCCACCAATGTAATGTTGTAACTTCATTGAATTAATCCTGTAAGACGTTTAAGCTCAAGATTGAGAGGGGCGATCGCCTAAACTTGAGTTCGATTTCTAGTTGCAATGCTTTCTTTGGTCATTGCATCTCCCCAAAGTTCTGAAAGATAGCCAAACAGTCCGCCTAAAAGCATCGCAGCAGCAGCAACGATACCTGGATTATTCAATCCAGCCGTGGTAATAGGCATGCCTGTTGCTACACTGGTGCCGACTGTGGAAGCAAATCCCCAGACAATTGCCGGAATTGCTCTCAAAAGTGGTATCTTCGAGGCTTGTACCATTGCGGCACTACCGATTCCTACACAAATTGCTGCAATGAGAGGATTGCCATTCAAGAGTACGATCGCCAGTAAGGTGATTGAGGCGATCGCAATTCCTGTTAGATTAGAGGCAAGGCTTTGAGTCAGTCCTGACCTTTTTCCTCCCAAAATAAAGAAGGATGCCCAAGCAATAAATGTCCCCGTGTGGGTGACATTTAA
>JAAHGE010000698.1 GCA_010672635.1 Desertifilum sp. SIO1I2
TGATTTCTCAGTCTGTAGCCGTTTGAGGTCCTGATTCATCTGAACCTCAAACGGCTACAGACTGAGAAATCTCGTCTAGAGGAGGAAATTGAGGAGCTGCAAGCACGAGCGCAGCACCTAAAATCTCAGCAACTAGACTCTATTTTCCTGTCATCCAATCATCATCAACAACTGGCAACCCAAGAGTTAGCCCAAGCGCTGGCTTTACAGCTACGCGAATTCCTCAATCAACGACTCGAAGAACTGGCAGTTCAAGCTCATCAAGATGCGATCGCGGCGAACGATCGCTCCTTTAACGCCTTGAATGCGGCTCAAGAACAGCATCAAAACGCTCACCGCCTTTTGGCTTCTCTAGAGTCCACCTTGAGCCTCACGTTTCAGACGCTGCAACAGGATTTAGGGAGTTACCAAAGCTCGCTCTCGCAGCAACTGAGCCGCATGTATAACTTAGAACAGCAAGGCGAAGCGATTTTAGAAGCTTTGGTGAATCGCTTGCGCGAGCAAATTCGCAAAGAAAGTTTGGTTTCTCAAACGGTTGAACTGGAAGAACCCCGCTCGGAATCGCCTTCAAGCCGAGTTCTCCCCCCCACCCAACGCCCCAATCAGCTTCCCGCCTCCCGTTCTTCGCCCGCGCTACCCCTCAAGCCTTCTCCGGTAGCCTCCTCGCCTCAACCTCCATCTGCGCCTAAACCCACTTCGCAAATTCAGATTGGCTTATTGCTTGCCTTCCTGTCGGCGGTTGTGTTGTCCCTGTTTAACGTTTCTCTCAAGATTTTATTGAGAACGTCGCCAGAACCGCGAACCATTCTAGGAATGTTTCAGTTACAGGGGTTAATTACCCCCGGTTTTGGTAACTCGCTGCTGATCTTGTTTTTGCGAATGGTGGTGGTGATGGCGTTGATGCCGATTTTGGCAACGCTGCTCTATCCCCCCGTTTGGCAAGATGTCCGGCGGTTTATCCAGTCTCAAGATCGCGCTTTGATGGCGAAGGTGGTGGGGAGCGGTTTCTTTTTATTCCTTTCGCAAGTCTTTATTTATATTGCGATTGGGAATATTCCGACCGGAATTGCAATCACGATCTTCTTTATCTACCCGATCGTGACGGTGTTGGCTTCCTGGGGACTGTTTGGCGATCGCCCCACCCTGACTCGCGTGGTTGCTATGCTCGTCATCGGTAGCGGTGGTATCCTGGCGCTACCGTCGGGGGGCGTTCAAGGGAACTTTGGGGTTGGGGTTTCAGCCGCGATCGCAGCCGGGGTGACATTTGCTGGATACGTTCTGCTGACGCAAATGGGCACGAAAAAACTTCACCCCATCCCCTTTACCCTGATTGCTTTTGCCTCAATCTTTGTCTTCTGCGGCTTAAGCTTAATGCTACCCTTACCCCCGAATATGAGCGTTGTTGTCGATCCTACGGTGCGAACGGGATTGCTCGTTGGGGGCGCAATTCTTGGCGTGTTCACCCTAGCCAGTTACTTATTAAATAACTTCGCAATTCGCTTTGCGGGTGCAGCCCTTGCCTCCATTATCGGCACTAGCGGACCTGCTTTAACCGCCTTGTTTGGCTTGTTATTTATTGGCGAAACCCTGAAAACTCAGCAGTGGCTGGGCTTAGGCTTAGTCACCTTGGGCGTTCTAGGGATGAGTTTAGAGCGAATGTTTGCTCCGAAAAAAGCCACCTAGCTTTATCCTAAAGGTATTGAATCTGCAAATAGGTTGGGGAAGTCACCTCAACCTTTTTTTGATCTAGGGGTTGATTCGGTGAACGCGCGACGTGATGAAGGGGCAGACCTGTTGATGGCAGTTGTTGAAAAGGAATAAAATATGGTCGCTAGTAAGTCGGAGTTTAAGCATCTTTCCGTAATGACGATGAAAACTCCATCGGGCAATATGTACCAGTTACGCCTCAGTGCCCAATGGGGAAGAAAGACGATTGGATTGGGTAGCGATCGCTTTTTTGCCCTAAACCTTGCGTTAGAGGTTGACGAGTCGATTGAAGAATGTCGAACTAAAGGGAAAGATGTAGAGATTGACAGCCTAAAAGAACTTGTTAAATCTCGCAGGGAAACGACTCCGCCTAGGGTCTTAAAAATAGTTGAAAAAGACGATCTAGCCATCCTCTGGGATAATTACGTAACCTTTCATCGCTCAAAAGGTGCATGGGAAGAAACCTATGTGCTAACCCACATCAAAACCGTGGGAAGTCTTGTCGGGAAGTGTCCTTATCAAAAGCTTGAGAATAAACAGGAAATTGTTAGATGGCTATTTGACGATCCCAAACGTTCTCCAGCAACATCGAAAAATCGATTGAAGCTCATTGTGGCAGCCATTGATTGGGCGTCAAAGCAAGGTCAAATCTCTCGTCACTGGGGGATTGAGTACAGAGATTTACTGGAGAGTATTTCAATTAAAACCTGTCAATCCCCAAATGATGAGGATGAAAGCAATATTGAGATTTTCTCGGTTAAGGAAGTCTATCAAATTCTTGAAGCCCTAAAAACTGATTGCTTTTCTCGGTTCAAGGGTAAGCATAGCCAATATTACAAGTATGTTTACTTCTGTTGGCTCACTGGATGCCGTCCTAGCGAGGCGATCGCCTTAAAATGGGAGAACGTCGATCTGTCCAAAAATAACATTAAATTTTGCGAAGGACGAGTTAATGCATCAGGACAAATTATTGAAAAGAA
>JAAHGE010000699.1 GCA_010672635.1 Desertifilum sp. SIO1I2
TTGGCGATCGCGCATTGCGATCGCCAGACTCCATTCCCACTTGGGTTGTAAGTCTAGACACAGTTTTGCCAAGCAGAGCGAATCTTGTCCGCCGGATACGGCAATGAGTACCCTAGATCCTCTAGGCAGGATTTGGCGGTGTTTTAAGCTGCGATCGATTTGAGCATGTAACGGCGTCCAAAACAGAGATTGAACCATTTTTGAATTGAATGAACCCGTAAAAGGCTTGTAAGGTGATTGACAAAACGATCTAGGTCTTGGATCTATCTATCTGACCAGAAGAGAAATTATCCTGACAGAAATGGGTAGCAAAGATAGACCCGCGTTCACGATTTTCCCAAAACTTGCAAATTGCTCATCTCAAACTTGAGAGAAACTTTCAATACCTCAACTGACAAAAAAACACCGAATTCAAACTTAACGAAATTAAAGATCCATTAGGGCTAATCTAGCCTCAAAATGGTTTGAAGAAACGTAACGATTGAACAGCCGTTTATGTCACAGCCAACCATAGAATCGATTCTGCAAGAAAAACGCTTATTTCAGCCAAATCCTGAGTTCTCACAGCACGCCCATATTAAGAGTCTCGATGAGTATCAGCAAATTTATGAGCAAGCCAAAGCCGATCCGCAAGCGTTTTGGGCAGGGTTAGCTGAAACCGAACTGGACTGGTTTCAAAAGTGGGATACTGTTCTGGACTGGCAGCCCCCTTTCGCCAAATGGTTTGTCAATGGCAAGATCAATATTTCCCATAATTGTCTAGATCGGCATCTAACGACCTGGAGAAAAAATAAAGCCGCTTTAATTTGGGAGGGCGAACCCGGAGATTCCCGGACTTTGACCTATGCTCAGTTGCATCGCGAAGTCTGCCAAATGGCAAACACCTTCAAGCAGTTAGGAGTACAAAAGGGCGATCGCATTGGGATTTATATGCCGATGATACCGGAAGCTGCGATCGCCATGTTAGCCTGCGCCCGAATTGGTGCAGCTCATACCGTTATCTTTGGAGGCTTTAGCGCAGAAGCCTTAAAAGACCGTCTAGTAGACGCCCAAGCGAAACTCGTCGTCACCGCAGACGGAGGATTTAGAAAAGACACCATCGTTCCCCTCAAACCTCAAGTCGATAAAGCCCTAGCAGACAACGGCGCACCCAGCGTTGAGAATGTCTTAGTCGTGCAGCGCACCAAACAGCAAGTTAATATGGAACCCGGACGCGACCATTGGTGGCACGACTTGCAAGCAGGCGCTTCTGCGAATTGCCCGCCAGAGCCAATGGACAGCGAAGACATGCTGTTTATTCTCTACACATCAGGAACAACAGGCAAGCCAAAAGGCGTAGTCCACACCACAGGCGGTTATAACCTTTATAGTCACATCACCTTAAAATGGGCCTTCGATCTTCAAGAAACAGATGTTTACTGGTGTACCGCTGATGTCGGTTGGATTACTGGACATAGTTATATCGTCTATGGTCCTCTATCCAACGGCGCAACAACCTTAATGTACGAAGGCGCGCCACGCGCATCCAACCCCGGTTGCTTCTGGGATGTCATTGAAAAGCATGGCGTCACCATCTTCTATACTGCTCCCACAGCCATTCGCGCCTTCATCAAAATGGGCGAACACCATCCTAAAGCCCGCAATCTTACTTCTCTGCGTTTATTAGGAACAGTCGGCGAACCCATTAATCCAGAAGCCTGGATGTGGTACTACCGCATCATTGGAGGCGAACGTTGTCCAATAGTTGATACCTGGTGGCAAACTGAAACCGGAGGATTTATGATTACCCCCCTACCGGGTGCCACTGCCACAAAACCAGGCTCGGCAACGCTTCCTTTTCCCGGTATCTTAGCTGATATTGTAGACTTAGACGGCAATCCAGTACCCCATAATGAAGGCGGATATTTGGTGGTTCGTCATCCCTGGCCCGGTATGATGAGAACCGTCTACGGCGATCCCGATCGTTTTCGCCGGACTTACTGGGAGCATATTGCGCCTAAAGATGGACAATACCTATACTTTGCTGGCGATGGGGCTAGATGCGACGAAGATGGCTACTTTTGGGTGATGGGGCGCGTCGATGATGTCGTTAACATCTCAGGTCATCGCTTAGGAACAATGGAAGTTGAATCAGCCCTAGTATCCCATCCAGCAGTAGCCGAAGCTGCCGTTGTAGGTAAACCTGATGACCTCAAAGGCGAAGACATTGTAGCGTTTGTCACCCTAGAAGGAAATCAGAAACCTAGTGATGAATTAGCCTCTGCATTAAAGCAGCACGTCGTTAAAGAAATTGGGGCAATAGCACGTCCAGGAGAAATTCGCTTCACAGATGCCTTGCCGAAAACCCGCTCCGGTAAAATTATGCGTCGCTTACTCAGAAACTTAGCATCCGGTCAAGAACTAGCAGGTGATACCTCTACCTTAGAAGATCGTACAGTTCTTGATAAACTTCGGGGTGGAGCATAATCATTAGCTAAAGGGAGCGTCAGGACAAACGCTCCCTGATTAATTTTTGAGTATTTAAAAACTCAAAACCCCTGTATTGAAGTGCATCATACAGGGGTTTGTGGTGAAGTCAGAACCTGGCACTGAGCTATTGTGGCAGGAGGCAACCCTCCAACTATCGTCGCCGCAGTAGCGTTTCACCTCCGAGTTCGGGATGGGTTCGGTGTGGTTCCACCACGCT
>JAAHGE010000007.1 GCA_010672635.1 Desertifilum sp. SIO1I2
GGTTGGAAATTCCCTTTTGTCTTTTTCTTGATAGCTATTTATGATAGTTCTTTTTTCAGATGCAGTCGCCGTTACTGTTAGTCGAAGTCTAACGGTTCAAGCGGCTGCTGCGGTTAACTTAACCCTTTCCGATGCGATTGTGCGGGTACTGTTAGTCTTCCTTTTAATTGCGATTAATGCCTTTTTTGTCACGGCAGAATTTTCGATTGTTTCCGTTCGGCGATCGCGCATTAGTCAACTGGTAGCCGTTGGCGACGTCCAAGCCAAAACCGTACAAAACTTGCAGCGCAGCATCGATCGCCTGCTGTCCACCACCCAACTCGGCATTACCCTTTCCAGTCTAGCCCTAGGGTGGATTGGCGAAAGCACAATGGCGGTTTTGATTGCGCGCGCGATGACACAACTCCCCATCTCCAGCAACGCCAAACAATTTCTCACCCACTCTTTTTCCATCCCCATCGCCTTTTTATTGATTGCTTACTTACAGATTGTCCTAGGCGAACTGTGTCCCAAATCCGTTGCTTTACTGTATTCCGAACAACTCGCCCGATTTTTAGGCCCTCCCAGTTTAGCGATCGCCCGCTTCTTTAATCCGTTTATTTGGATACTCAACCAATCCACTCGCCAACTCCTGCGCCTGTGCGGCGTACAATACCGAGGCGCTTGGTATAGCCGACTCACCCCCGAAGAACTGCAACTCATCATCGCCACCTCCAGCGAATCAACAGGACTCGAAGCCGAAGAACGCGAACTGTTAAAAAACGTCTTTGAATTTGGCGAAGTCCTTGCTGGCGAAATCATGATTCCCCGTACCAACATCACCGCCTTACCCGTCCATGCCAGTTTCCACACGCTTCTGAGCGAAATTGCGAATACGGGTCATTCTCGCTATCCCGTCATGGGAGAATCCCTCGATGACATTCAAGGCATTATTCACTTTAAACAACTGGCCGAACCCCTCGCTAACGGCGAACTCACCCTAGAGACTCCCATTCGGGCTTGGTTGCGGCCCGCCCGCTTCATCCCGGAACAAAAACCCCTCAACGAACTGTTACCCTTGATGCAGCGATCGCAGCAAGAAATGGTGATTGTCGTTGATGAATTTGGCGGAACTGCTGGCTTGCTGACCATTCAAGACATCATCGCCGAAATTATTGGCAGCACTGAAGAACCCACCAACACCGAAGACTTCAGCGTGCAGATGCTAGACGATCAAACCTATCTCGTCCAGGCTCAACTGCACCTCGAAGAAGTCAACGAACTCCTGAACCTAGAACTTCCTATCCTTGACGAATATCAAACATTAGGGGGCTTTTTAATCTACAACCTGCAAAAAATCCCCAGCATTGGAGAAACCCTCAACTACAACAGCCTCGAACTCACCGTTGTCTCTGCTGAAGGACCGCGCCTGCACCAAATTCGCGTCCGCCGTACCGAGTTTCCTAGCGAACTTAACGCCGCCCTTGAAATCGAGTCACCCTCCTTAAGCGACAGCAATCCTCCTCCAGAAACCTAGACCCAAATCGTCTAGGATTGAAGCAATCTCAGCTTGACAGGCTTATGACGACTTCTATTCCTCAGTATCCCCCCTTGGAGAATGGCGATCGCCTGACGCGTCCCGAATTTGAACGCCGCTATACAGCAAACCCCTATGTCCAAAAAGCAGAACTGATTGAAGGCATTGTTTACGTGGCGTCTCCCCTCCGCTTCCAGCAACACGCAGAACCTCATAGCCGCTTACATGGCTGGCTGTGGACGTATCAAGTGAGTACGCCGGGTTTGCTGTTGGGCATTGAACCTACCGTTCGCCTAGATTTAGACAACGAACTCCAACCCGATATTGTCTTAATTTTGGAAGAAGCCGCAGGAGGAGGCGCTAGATTAACCGAAGAGGGTTATTTAGAAGGCGTACCCGAATTGGTTGTGGAAATTGCCGCCAGTAGTGCCGCAATTGATTTAGGAGGTAAACAACGGGCCTATCGTCGGAATGGGGTACGAGAATACATTGTTTGGCAATCGTTTGAACAACGCTTAGATTGGTTTGAATTGGTAGAGGGAGACTACCAACCGCTGATGAGCGATGGCGATCGCATTATTCGTTCTCGTCAGTTTCCGGGTTTGTGGTTAGCGGTGGATGCGCTATTCCATAATCAAATGATCCAAGTTTTGCAGGTCTTGCAACAGGGCATCGCCTCTCCAGAACACGCCGCCTTTGTGGAACAGTTAGGCTCTAGGAGATTGTGATGACGATTGCCTCTCAACTCATGACTCTAGAGGATTTTCTCAATTATGACGATGGTACCGATACCCGGTATGAGCTAGAGGACGGAGAACTGCTGGTTATGCCTACAGAAAGCGATCGCAATATCCGCATTGCCTCTTTTTTACAACTGGGAATCCCTTTTTAGTTGACCCATTCAAGAGCGCAAAACCCCGTCTTAAGTTGGGTTGCAGGATTCTACGAGGAGGCAGTCTATCAGGGAGAGAGTGCGATCGCCTCTAGTCTCCTCCAGGAGTTAGGGGGGACTCTAACCGCCATCCAAATCTTGCAAGCAGGCAACTAGCCTACTCTTCCAATTCCATTTCCTCTTCCGGTTCCTCCGTTTCCGAGCGCAGTTGTGCCGGAATTGCAGCAATAATGGCATCCAGTACCCGCGATACCGGAATAATCGTTAACCCCATATCGGGTAGCGATTGACCTTTGGGGACAATTGCCCGTTTAAATCCCAGTTTAGCCGCCTCCTTTAAGCGTAGCTCCAACTGAGACACCGCCCGGACTTGACCGCCCAAACCCACCTCGCCAATTAATACGGTACGCGGATCGACGCGGCGATCGCGAAAACTCGCCACCACCGCCACCGCAATTCCTAAATCAGCAGCCGGTTCCTCCACTCCCAAACCCCCCGCCGACGCCACATAAGCATCCAACTTCGACAGGGGAATTCCCACCCGCTTTTCCAACACCGCCAAAATTTGTAACAAGCGATTCGACTCTACCCCCGTCGTTGAACGTCGCGGCGAACCGTAACTGGTTGGACTCACCAACGCCTGTAACTCCACGACAATCGGTCTTGTCCCTTCACAGGCTACAATCGTCGCCGTTCCCGATACAAACTCATCGCGGTTGCCCAAAAATAGCTCAGACGGGTTCGCCACCTCATCCAAACCCTGCGCCACCATCTCAAATACGCCGATTTCGTGGGTGGCACCAAACCGATTTTTCATCGAGCGTAATAGGCGATGAGAGGCAAAGCGATCGCCCTCAAAATACAATACCGTATCGACCAAATGTTCTAAGACGCGCGGCCCGGCGATCGCCCCATCCTTCGTCACGTGACCCACAATAAACAGCGTAATATTTTCCCGCTTCGCCACCTGCATCAGCGCCGAAGTACACTCGCGCACCTGCGCCACCGAACCCGGTGCAGAAGTCAAACTGGGAAAGTAAATCGTTTGAATGCTATCAATCACCGCCAAATTGGGTTTCAGCGCCTCCATCTCCCGCAAAATTTCCTCTAAATCCGTTTCCGGTAAAAGATAGAAATTTTGATCGGACTGCGCCTGAGAAGGTTCTAGTTCTTCCCCCAATCGTTGAGCCTTGCCATTTCCCGCAGGCGCAACCACTTCTCCAGAACCCTTGCCATTACTAGCAACTCGGCGACTTTCCCCCTTCCCCACGCCCAAACGCGCCGCCCGTAACTTCACCTGCTGACCGGATTCTTCCCCCGACACATAGAGAACGCGATGGGTATAGGACAATTGATTCGCCACCTGCAACAGCAGCGTAGACTTGCCAATCCCCGGTTCGCCGCCAATCAGCACCAGCGAACCCGGAACAATTCCCCCGCCCAAAACTCGATCCAATTCCCCGTAACTCGAAGTCCAACGCACGACCGCCGCATCCGAAATCTGAGATAATTTCACAGCAGCCCTAGGTTGAGCGGGCCCTTTATTTTTGGCGGACTTGTTGCCCTCTCGCATCCACGCCGAACTGTTCAAGCTCGGTCTTCCAGGGACAGTCGCCGCCGAACTCACTTGTTCTACCAGAGAATCCCAGCTATCGCAAGCCGGACATTTGCCAAACCATTGGGAAGACTCAGCCCCACATTGGTTGCACGTGTAGATGGTTCGAGATTTTGGCATGGGAAATTGACAAAATTTAAAACGTTTTTAATGCCCCAATCAAAGCCTAGACTGAATCTAGACAAACCCTTGAGATTTTATAAAGGATTTAAGCTTGGGGTTGAGATGGGGTTGAATTCTCCTGGGGGGCGATCGCGATTGCCACCCCAAGTTAATAAGTAGAAAATACGAGCCTTTTGCTTAAAACCCCTAAATCGGCATACCATTTTAATTAAGATCGGGTGAATTCAAGAATAGAAACTATTGGTTCAGTTAGGGAGTATCGAGTCAATTGGAAAATCACAAAGAAAAAATTCTGGTCGTTGATGACGAGGCCAGTATCCGTCGCATCCTAGAGACTCGTTTGTCAATGATTGGCTACGATGTCGTCACGGCTGCGGATGGTGAAGAAGCCTTAGAGACCTTCCGCTCTACGGTTCCTGACTTAGTGGTTTTGGACGTAATGATGCCGAAGCTAGATGGTTATGGGGTTTGCCAAGAACTCCGTAAAGAATCCGACGTTCCCATCATTATGCTAACGGCTTTAGGCGATGTTGCCGACCGGATTACCGGCCTGGAGTTGGGAGCAGATGACTATGTAGTCAAGCCCTTCTCTCCGAAAGAATTAGAGGCCCGCATTCGGTCTGTATTGCGTCGAGTAGATAAAACCTCCACATCGGGAATCCCCAGTTCTGGCGTGATCCATGTGGGCAGCTTGCGGATCGACACCAACAAGCGCCAAGTCTATAAAGGCGACGAACGCATCCGCCTAACGGGGATGGAATTTAGCTTGTTAGAGTTGCTGGTTAGTCGTTCGGGCGAACCCTTCTCGCGCTCGGAAATTCTCCAAGAAGTTTGGGGCTATACCCCCGAACGCCACGTCGATACGCGGGTTGTCGATGTCCATATCTCGCGCCTGCGGGCCAAGCTAGAAGACGATCCGAGCAATCCCGAACTGATTTTGACAGCCAGAGGGACGGGCTATCTGTTCCAGCGGATTATCGAACCCGGAATGGATGATTAGTCTCAGGGTCATCAGTCTAGGGTTGGAGAGCGATTCATCGACAACCCCCGACTTTTGACCCCTGAAAGCTAACAGCTAATGGTACAATTTGTAAGGCTTTTATGACTTTGATCGATGGGATCAACTCTGGCACGAATCGCAATTGATGCTATGGGTGGGGACCACGCCCCAGGCGAAATTGTCGCGGGAGCATTACGGGCGCGAGAAGAACTCGGCGTGGAAATCTTGCTGGTGGGCGATCCACAGCAGATAGAAGAAGCCCTAGCAAAACACACACATTCACACCAGTTGGAAATTGTTCCGGCTGAAGGCGTCGTTGCGATGAACGAAGAGCCTTTAGTGGGTCTGAGGCGCAAGCCTAAAGCATCCATCAATGTAGCGATGGACTTGGTGAAGCGGAAACGCGCCGATGCGGTCGTTTCTGCGGGTCACTCGGGTGCGGCGATGGCTGCGGCTTTATTGCGCTTAGGTCGCCTGCGGGGAATTGACCGCCCTGCAATTGGTGCAGTTTTTCCAACCTTGATTGCTGGTAAACCCGTTCTGGTTCTAGATGTTGGGGCAAATGTAGACTGTCGGCCTCACTTTTTAGAACAGTTTGCCACGATGGGCAGCGTTTACTCGCAATATGTTCTGGGGATTTCTGAACCGAAGGTGGGCTTGCTCAATATTGGGGAAGAATCCTGTAAAGGCAATGAGTTAGCCTTGAGAACTTATCAGCTTTTGCAAGATAATCCGCATGTTTCCTTTATTGGCAATGCTGAAGGACGCGATGTCCTTTCAGGTCGCTACGATGTGATCGTCTGCGACGGCTTTGTGGGAAATGTGTTGCTGAAGTTTGCCGAAGCCGTGGGCGAAGTGGCGCTGAACATTCTGCGCGAAGAGCTACCCCAAGGTCTGCATGGTCAGATTGGGACAGCAATCTTGAAACCGAATCTCAGACGGATTAAACAACGCCTCGATCATGCCGAACATGGTGGCGGGCTGCTGTTAGGGGTCGCAGGGATTTGCATTATCGGTCACGGTAGCTCTCAAGCGCCGACGGTGTTTAATGCCATTCGCCTTGCTAAAGAGGCGGTTGACAACCAGGTATTGGAGCGCATTGCTTCCCAATATCAGGAAACTCCTCAGCAATCCGAAGAAAAAGTATAGGGTCATGGGGCGATTTACACTCGTCGGCTCAGGGGCGATCGCTTTAATGCGTTCTGCGTGGGGCGACGCGCCTGCTGTCTTGGTTGCGCCATTGCTGCTGCCCGAAAGAAATGGCCACCCACGAATGATTTCACAACTCACGCTCTGTCCCGCTCGTTCCGTGGAGAAACAACATTGAATCAATCAGGGAATGGCGTTGCTTTTATTGGCAGTGGCTCGGCAACGCCCCAAGTGATGCTGGAAAATGATGCTCTTAGTCAGATTGTGGAGACTTCCGACGAGTGGATTCGCACTCGCACGGGAATTCAACGACGCCGACTGGTAACGCCCGATTGCACGATGACGGATCTGGCGATCGCGGCGGCTCAGTCTGCCCTAGACATGGCGAATTTAGCCGCCACAGAGCTAGATTTAATTATCCTGGCCACCTCCACGGCAGATGACCTGTTTGGCAGCGCGAGCTTAATTCAAGCGCAATTGGGAGCCTCTAGAGCCGTTGCCTTTGACTTAACAGCAGCCTGTTCGGGGTTTGTATTTGGCTTAGTCACGGCCTCGCAATTTATCCGCACGGGCGCTTATCGCAACATCCTGCTGATTGGGGCGGATGTGCTGTCGCGGTGGGTAGACTGGCGCGATCGCTCTAGCTGCGTCCTATTTGGCGATGGAGCCGGGGCCGTAGTCATGCAAGCTACTGATGGGGGCGATCGCCTTTTGGGGTTTGAACTCAGAAGCGACGGCAGCATGAACGCTTGTCTGCGACTGGCCTATCAGGGGGAATCTCAAACCTTGATGGATGGCGTCACCATCTCCCAGGGCACCTACGGCCCGATTACTATGAATGGCAAAGAAGTCTATCGCTTTGCGGTTCAGCGCGTCCCCGAAGTGATTGAAAAAGCCCTATTCCGGGCGAATATGACTTCAGCCCAAATTGACTGGCTGCTGCTACATCAAGCCAATCAACGCATTTTAGATGCCGTTGCCCAACGGTTGAATATTGATAGCACCAAGGTTCTCAGCAACTTAGCCAACTATGGCAATACATCGGCGGCTTCAATTCCCTTAGCCTTAGACGAAGCGGTACGCAGCGGTAAAGTGAAACCCGGAGATGCGATCGCCGCCTCTGGTTTTGGCGCGGGCTTAACCTGGGGGGCCGCTATTTTTCAATGGGGTTAATTATCACGAATTTAGAGCAATGACAAAAACAGCATGGGTTTTTCCGGGACAAGGTTCTCAAGAAGTTGGCATGGGCGTCGATTTCGCTCAACATCCCGATGCTAAAACCAAATTTGAACAGGCCCAAGCCATTTTAGGTTGGTCGATCTTAGACATCGTTCAAGGCGATGCCAGCCAGCTTTCCCAAACGCTTTATACTCAGCCCTGCTTGTATGTTGTAGAAAGCATTTTGGTCGATCTTCTGCGCCAAAGTCATCCCCAACCCGATTTAGTAGCCGGCCATAGTTTAGGCGAATATGTGGCTCTCTACGCGGCAGGAGTGTTTGATTTTGCCACCGGGTTGCAACTGGTTAAACGTCGTTCCGAACTCATGGATAGCGCTGCTGGCGGTAAAATGGCAGCCTTAATTGGCTTCGATCGCGAACAACTCGAACAAGCCATTCAACAAACAGAAGGCGTCGTCTTAGCCAACGATAACAGTTCTGCTCAGGTGGTGATTTCTGGAACGCCGGAAGCAGTAGAAGCCGTTTTAGGGAAAATCAAAGTCAAGCGCGCCGTTCCCTTAAGCGTGTCGGGTGCCTTTCATTCCCCCTTGATGGCGATCGCGGCGGCTGAATTTGCTCAGGAATTAGCAAAGATTGAATTTCAAACCGCAAAAATGCCCGTTCTGTCGAATGTGGAACCCAATCCGACAACCGATGCCAACCTGTTAAAAGAACGCCTGAATCAACAAATGACAGGTTCTGTCCGCTGGCGCGAAATTTGCTTAAAACTGGCAGAATTAGGCGTAGAAAAAGTTGTTGAAGTGGGGCCGGGTAAAGTTTTGACGGGCTTAGTTAAACGCACTTGCCCCAATTTAGCCTTAGAAAACATCAGTGCCATTTCGCTCTAGAAAATTCCTCGCTTAACCTAGAGTTAACCTTAAAATAACCGAGATTAACCTTTAGTTAAAACCATCAGTCCTCCGAGCGCTAAAGCTATACTTGACCCAAAGTTGATTTAGCTCAAGGTCGCGTTTCTAAATCAACTCAACCCTACCTCATCAGGGGAAGTTCGCAACTCGTTGAGGCTGGCTAGAGTCCCTCTCAGGACTGATGGATTATGACTCAAAAAAACAGTTCGTCGCTCCTAGTTTTTATCTCCTTTCTCCTGTTGTTATTGGGAGGGGGATATTACTGGTTTTTCTTGAATCCCTCTGGTTCGTTAACTGGCGAATCTACTTCCACCACAACTCAAAGTGCCGTCGCCTCGCCCGATACGCTCTCAGTAACCCAGGCGAATCCTACTGTCCTCGCCATAGATGGCAGCGTCACAATGGTGAGATTGGTTAAACTCTTGCAAAACGGTTTTAGCCAGCAAAATCCGAATATTCCCATAACCTACGGCATTCCCAATGGCAACCCCACCGGATCGAATGGGGGGATGGCTAACTTGATCGCGCAACGGGTGCAACTCGCCGCCACATCGCGACCTTTAAACGCCACAGAGGTTCAAGCCGGCTTGCAAGCGATTCCAGTGGCTAGAGATGCCCTTGCCATCGTCATTGGCTGCGCACCTGCCATTCGCGTCAGCAATTTACACTTTAGCTGGCCCAAGGGGGACAAGGTTCTCAAAAGTTGCTCCCTAGAAGTTCCTAAAGGGGAATTTTGGATGCTTTTGGGGACGAATGGCAGTGGCAAGTCTACCTTGCTGAGAGTGCTAGCCGGTTTGCTTCACCCTCAGTCTGGGGAAACGGAAATTCTCAAGCCTGTGGGTTTTGTCTTCCAAAACCCCGATCATCAATTGGTGATGCCAACGGTTGGGGCGGATGTGGCATTTGGTTTGGTTGAAGAAAAATTATCAACTCCCCAAATTCGCCAGCGCGTGGAAGAAGCGTTGAGTGCGGTTAATCTTTTAGATTTGCAACGACGCCCGATTTATGCCCTCAGTGGCGGGCAAAAACAACGCATTGCCATTGCGGGCGCGATCGCGCGTCATTGTGAAGTTCTACTATTAGATGAACCCACAGCCCTGCTCGATCCAGATTCGCAACGAGAACTGGTGTCTCAGGTTCGCCGTTTAGTGAATAGTCGCGGGTTGACAGCGCTGTGGGTGACTCACCGCTTGGACGAACTTGATTATTGCGATGGGGCTTTTCTGCTGGAAAATGGTCAAGTGGTCGATCGAGGCGATCGCGAAAAAATGCAGCGCCGGATGACGGAAACTCAAATGCTTTGAAAGAGGCTGAAATCATCAGCTTTTCTACTTATCCAATTCAACCGTGAGTTGAGGTTCAAAACGCAACTCGATCGAGGCTGCGATCGCCCTCTCCCTCCCCAAAATCATGAAGCGCGTTTGCTGAGGATTGTAAAGCACCCAAGAAATTCTGAGTAATTAGTTAACAGAATTCAATAAGTCATGCCATCATAATGGTAATTCTGTAGAAAATCTCAACAATCCTTAGTGCAAAGCAATGTCACGCGCCTCTCTATCTACCGTCTTGCTTGTAGACGGCTATAACGTCATTGGAGCCTGGAACGCCCTAAAACTGATCCGCGATCGCGACGGATTGGAACCAGCCCGATGGCAACTGATTGAGTCGCTGACCAACTACAGTTCTTATAACGGCTTTATTACTCAGATTGTTTTTGATGCCTATTACCAAAATACACCGAGTAAAAGCGAGGTCGTCACAGAAAACCTCTCGGTGCATTACACCAGCTTTGGGCAAACCGCCGATTCATTTATCGAAATGACCTGCGCTAAATTTCGCAACGATATCCGTAAATTTCACCAGCGCCTAGTTGTTGCCACCTCCGATCGCGCCCAACAGATGACGGTCGTAGGTTATGGTGCTGAATGGATATCCGCTTTGCGCCTGGTTAACGAAGTAGAAGCCATGAGCCAAAGCGTGAAACGGCGACAAAAATCCGTCAAAAAATCCTCCGGTCGCTTTTTGGCAAAATCTTTAGATCCCTTAGCCCAACAGCGTTTAGCCCAGATGAGATTGGGCTTAGATCCTTGAAATCTCAAAAAAACCTGTTCGGGGGGTTGCATTTTACAACCTTTTTCGCTACGATTAGTAATCGCGTTCCTCAGTAGCTCAGTGGTAGAGCGGTCGGCTGTTAACCGATTGGTCGCTGGTTCGAATCCGGCCTGGGGAGTCCCAAAGTTAAACGCTTTGAGAGTTGACCCACTGCATTCCTCAGTAGCTCAGTGGTAGAGCGGTCGGCTGTTAACCGATTGGTCGCTGGTTCGAGTCCGGCCTGGGGAGTTTACTAAGTGAAAAGTAGAAAGTGCTGAGTGCTGAGTGAGTTCCGAGTTCCGAGTTCTGAGCAGGTATAAGGGGTGCTGAGTCGAAAGTGCTGTAGCTTGCTTGACGCATAGTAGAGTGCTGAGTCGGTTCCGAGTTCCGAACGGGTAAAAGCAGTGCTGAGTTGATAGTTATCAAGTTTTCCTATCTCTTCTTTCCCCCCATCTCCCCATCCCCCCATCCTTCTTCCCCACCAGCGGAATTGGTGAGAACAACTAACAATAGACTGTTCTATCTCTAGGGGGGCGAGTATAGTAGCGGAGAATGACTTGCTAAACTGCCGATGTCCAGTTCTCTTAGTGTTGGTCTGAGCGAAACTTACCCAAACCGGAACCCAAGGGATTTGTGGTTGCTCGATCCGCAAATAGCCTATCTCAATCATGGAGCATTTGGGGCTTGTCCCATTCCGATTTTAGAGTTGCAGCAGCGGCTGCGATCGCAATTAGAACGCGAACCCGTGCGGTTTATGGAACGGGAACTCGAACCCCTTTTAGATCGGGCCAGACGCGCCTTAGCGGACTTTGTGGGAACCGATCCGAGTCACCTGGCTTTTGTTCCGAATGCGACGACTGGGGTGAATGCAGTTTTGCGATCGCTCTCCTTGAGTCCAGAAGACGAACTGCTTGCCACCGATCAAGAATATAATGCCTGTCGCAACGCCTTAAACTACATTAGCCAGCGCACGGGGGCAAAAATTGCGATCGCCTCAGTTCCCTTTCCCCTCACCTCCCCCCAGCAAATTGTTGAAGCCGTTTTAGCGCGAGTCTCTTCTAAAACCAAACTCGTCTTGCTCGATCACATCACCAGCCAAACCGGGCTAATTTTCCCCATTAGGCCCCTCATTGCCCAGTTAACCTCTTTTGGTATCCAAGTCTTGGTTGATGGCGCTCACGCGCCCGGACAGGTGCCGCTAAATCTACGCGAACTGGGTGCCACCTATTACACCGGGAACTGCCACAAATGGCTGTGCGCGCCCAAAGGAGCCGCTTTTTTGTACGTGCATCCCGATCGTCAAGCGCAAGTTCGCCCGCTAACCATTAGTCACGGTGCTAACGCCACTCGTCAAGACAAAAGCCGCTTTCACCTGGAATTTGACTGGATGGGGACTGACGATCCAACGGCGTATTTATGTCTCCCTGAAGTTATCGAGTTTATGGGTTCTTTGCTTCCAGGAGGGTGGTCAGAATTAATGCAGCGCAACCACAACCTCGTTTTAGCGGCGCGTCAGTGGCTGTGTGAGGCGTTAAAGGTTGATTTGCCCTGTCCTGATGAAATGATTGGTTCAATGGCTTGCGTGCCTTTACCGGATGGCGAAGAAAAGCCATTACGGGATACCCTGTTTGACCAATATGGCATTGAAGTTCCGATTATGCCTTTCCCGGCTTTTCCCAAACGATTGCTCCGAGTCTCGGCCCAAATTTACAATACCCCAGAGGAATATCAAGCGTTAGCCAGCGCGATCGCTCAAATCTAGGTAAAGTCACCGTGATTCAATGCCCTGTTTGTCAAACGGAATATCATGAAGATGTCCCTAAGCTCTGCAAAACTTGCGGTTGGGATTTAACACCAGACCCTTTACCCAAGCAAGTTTTAGACGCCCTAGAACGCCAAGAAAGAATTAGATTAGCATGGGCGAGAAATGTCTGGGCAAGAGCTAAAGAAATTGCCATGCGCGTGCAACTTCAGGGGAAAATGGGCGAAATGCAAGCGCAATTAGAGGAAGCCACCAGAGAGCGATCGCGCTTAGAATCCCAAATTGTACAAGTCTTTTCTCAAGTTGAGCAAATTACCCCAGAAAGCTTTCAAACCCTGTTAGCTGATGTGTTTCCGGGAAAAGAACGCCTTAGTCAAATTCAAACTCAACTGCGCCAAACCCAACAGCAACTCGCCGAGAGAACCCACGAACTCGAATTGGCTCAGACCCAAATTGGCTCCGATGGGTTAGATTTATTAATCTCGGCTTTAGAAGATCCCTTATCGCAAATTCAGCGCATTGCTTATCTGTTATTGCAACGCAGCGCTGCACCCAAAGCCATAGAAGCCGTACAAGCCTTTCAGCTTCAAAGTTACAAGTTATTTACCAATGTTTATACGGGGGAAGCCACTGACGCCTTTAGAGCGATCGCCATTAGTCCCGATAATCAGATTATTGCAGCAGGAAATAACGACAAAACCATTAAACTTTGGGACTTAGCCACCGGGAAGTTACAACAAACCCTATCAGGCCATGAAGGGGCCGTGCTATCTATTGCCATTAGTCCCGATGGCGAAACCCTAGCCAGTGGCAGTAGCGATAAAACCATTAAACTCTGGAATCTCACCACCGGCGAACTCCTCAGTACCCTAGCCGGTTATGCTGGCGAAGTGTGGGGAATTGCCTTTAGTCCCGATAGCCACACCATTGCAGGGGGGAGTAACGATAAAACCATTAAACTCTGGAAATGGCAAACCGGAGAACTGATTAGCACCCTCGCCGGGTATGCTGGAGGCGTGAGAGCGATCGCCATCAGTCCCGATGGACAAACGATCGCCGGTGCCAGTAACGATAAAACCATTAAACTGTGGAACCTGCGAGAAAAAGAACTCCTGTTTACCCTAACAGGTCATGGCGATCGCGTTCGTTCAGTTGCCATCAGTCCCGATAGTCAAATTCTCGCTAGCGGTGGAAACGATAAAACCATCAAACTCTGGAATCTCAACACTGGAGAACTCATCCAAACCCTAACCGATCATACCGCCCCCGTCACCGCCGTCACCATCAGCAACAACGGACAAGTCCTCGTCAGCAGCAGCGACGACTGTAGCATCAAAGTCTGGAACCTCACCACTGGAGAACTCCTCCATAGCTTTACCGAACATAAAAACTACACCGTCGCCGTCGCCATCAGTCCCGACGGACGCACCATCGCCAGCGGTAGCTTCGACAATACCATCAAACTCTGGCGAGTCGCCTCTTAGTGCAAAGTTCCGAGTTCCGAGTTCCGAGTGGGGAAAAGAGTGCTGAGTGAAAAGTGCTGAGTGCTGAGTGGGGGAAAGAGTGCAAAGTTCCGAGTTCCGAGTTCCCAGTGGAGAAAAGAGTGCTGAGTGGGGAATAAGTCAGTATTAACTTCAATTCCCCTTCTTCCCCCCATCCTCCCACCTCCCCATCCCCCCATCCTCCTCTTCCCCAACCCCCAACTCCTAACTCCCAATTCCCTTCTTCCCCCCATCCTCCCACCTCCCCATCCCCCCATCCTCTTCCCCCCTGCACCACTAACTTTTGTAACGCGATGTTGCAACTCTTAACGAAATTCTCCCCCTTCTCACCGAAGACCTTGGTAGACTAAATGGCGAGCAACCGTATATGAAGCCTTAAGACCGATCGCAAGAGAGTACACAGACCTATGGTAGATTCGCTCAAGAAACCAGCTTTTGAAGAGATGCGGCCGGGAGTTAAAGTTCCTGCCAAAGAAACTATCCTGACACCTCGGTTTTACACAACGGACTTCGACGAGATGGCGAAGATGGACATCTCCGTCAATGAAGCTGAACTGAGAGCGATTTTAGAAGAATTCCGTACCGACTATAATCGGCATCACTTCGTCCGCGATGCGGAATTCGAGCAATCTTGGGAAAGCATTGACGGGGAAACTCGCCAGCTATTCGTCGAGTTCTTAGAACGTTCCTGTACCGCAGAATTTTCTGGTTTTCTACTGTACAAAGAACTAGGACGCCGCCTCAAGGATACCAGTCCTGTTTTAGCAGAATGCTTTAACCTGATGTCTCGCGATGAAGCGCGTCATGCTGGGTTCTTGAATAAAGCACTGTCGGACTTTAACCTGTCGCTAGACCTCGGCTTTTTAACCAAGAGTCGTAAGTATACCTTTTTTAAGCCGAAATTTATTTTCTACGCCACTTACCTATCTGAAAAGATTGGTTACTGGCGCTATATCACGATTTATCGTCACTTAGAAGCAAATCCTCATCACAGAATTTATCCAATTTTCCGCTTCTTTGAGAACTGGTGCCAAGACGAGAACCGTCATGGTGACTTCTTTGACGCCATCATGAAGGCGCAACCCAACATCCTCAACGACTGGAAGGCGCGTTTGTGGAGTCGGTTCTTCCTGCTGTCTGTGTTTGCGACGATGTATCTCAACGATATTCAACGCAAAGACTTCTATGCCGCCATTGGCTTAGATGCGCGGGAGTATGATATTGAAGTGATTGAAAAGACCAATGAAACAGCGGGTCGCGTATTCCCTCTGATTCTTAATGTCAATCATCCCGACTTTTACAAGATTCTGGATATCTGTGTCAAGAATAACGAGAAGCTAACGGCTATTGTGAGTTCTAAGACGCCGAAGTTCCTGCAATTCTTCCAAAAATTACCGTTCTACCTCTCCAACGGCTGGCAGTTCCTCCGCCTTTACCTGATGAAGCCAATTGACACGGCTTCTCTAGAAGGATCTGTCCGTTAGGTCTATCATAACCATTGATGCTGGCGGTTCTGCCTCAAGCAGGGCCGCTTTTTTTGTGAGGATGTGAGAACGTGCGACAGCAATTTCTAGTATTCAGTTTACTGTTTAGCCTGCTGGCGATCGCGCCCCCCGTTCGCAGTCAACCAGCAGCGGATGAGTTAGATATCAGTCCCGAAATTCTTGAAAGCAGTCCGGTTTTACAACGCTGGCGCGAGAATATTCCCGACTTGCTAGAGGAAATTCGCCGCAATCCCAGTTTTCGGACAAGGGTAAGATTGGGATATTCGCATTTTCCAGCTTCGGACGACAAAGCAGGCTTTAATCTTGGCGTTGAGGATGTCTTTATTGGTCGTACGGGGTTAGCGTTAGGTGCCGATTATAATGGGACGTTTGGCGGTGAAGTGGCGTCTGTGGGTGGCGAGTTACGCTACTATGCGTTACCCCTAGGAGGTTATCTCAATGTTGCGCCAACTGTGGGTTATCGCTATCTGCAAACCGATGACTATTCCAGAGGAGGGTTGAATGTAGGGGTTCGTCTCATGCTGGTTCCCTCTCGCGGCGGCGCAGCCGATATTGCACTCAGTCAAAATTTTGTCTCTCCCAGAAGTGGGGAAGAGGTGGGAATTACAACTCTCTCGTTTGGGTATGCGGTGACGCCGAATTTTCGCATCTCAACGGATATTCAAAAACAAAATGCTAGGGAAAGCCGGGATAGCCGCGTTGGGGTAGTTTTGGAGTGGATGCCTTAAAGGAGTTCCGAGTTCCGAGTTCCGAGTTCCGAGTTTTGAGGGAGTGCAAAGTTCCGAGTTCTGTAGCTTGCTTCCGCGAAGCGGTGTTCCGAGTGAGGAAAAGAGTGGAAAGTGCTGAGGGGGAAGACAGTGCTGAGTTGACAGTTATCAAGTCTTCCTATCTTTNCGACGCGCGTCCGATTGGCTCAAACCATCTAGCAAAGGCATTATCAGTGCTGTCGAGGCAAGTATTCAGGGATATATCAATGGCGGCTAGGGATAAATTCCATAATGCAGTGAAGCTAGGTCTTGAAAAGGAGAAGTGGAGAATCACTCACGACCCCCTAAAGCTTGAGTATGCAGTGGATGAAAGAGTTGAAATTGACTTGGGTGCTGAAAGAATATTGGGAGCAGAAAAAGCGGAAGAAAAAATTGCAGTGGAAGTTAAGAGTTTTTTGAACGATTCCGCCCTAGCTGATTTTCATACTGCTTTGGGGCAATTTTTGAACTATCGTTTAGTTTTGGAAGAAATTGAACCAGAACGAACGTTATATTTAGCAGTTCCAATTGCTGCTTATAAATCTTTTTTCCAGCGTGAATTAGCTAAAGCCTCAGTAAAAAAATACGAAGTGAAAATAATTGTATACGAGCCAGTTAAGGAGGAAATCGTTCTATGGATAAACTAGAGCATTATCGTCAGTGCCTTGAAAAGCTGCTACTAGAATATGGGAAGTCACCACCTGTTAATGGTGAAATAGAAGTGGAAGTCGTTTTTGATAAAGAGCGCGATCGCTATCTCATTATCGATTTGGGATGGAATGAACATCATCGGATATATAACTGCTTTATTCACTTAGATATCAAAGATGGCAAAATCTGGATTCAGCGCAATCAAACCGATCAAAGTATTGCTGAAGAATTAGTAGAAATGGGTATTCCTAAAGAAGATATCGTTTTAGGACTTCAACCTCGTTATGTCCGAGAGTATACGGGGTTTGGAGTAGCGTAGCTTAGAGGATTTTTGGCAGTTTGGATCGAGATAGAGAGGAAGTGCGATCGCGCTCATCTCATTTTTGTTAGAGTTATAGAGAAAGTATTTCTGATAAGTCAGGGTGCGATCGCAAATATGCACCAACAAGCTCAAATACCCGACCCCCAGACGAGAGCGCAAAGTGTTGCTAGGTGGCGCGAAGTCAATCAACAAATCGACTTGCTGACACTACAGCTTGATGAATTAATTGCAATGGTAGAAACGGGTCTGCGAGAGCAACGTCTGGCTAGGCTTCAAGGTAAAGCAGAGATTACCAATAGGTAAGAGGGGGTGGGGGCGATCGCGCTCATCTCACCCTTGCTAAACTGGGGGAGTGCGATCGCCCTTTTGATAAAGTACGTGACTTCACAGTGTTTCTAGATCGAGTTCTTGGGTTTTTCCTGAATTGCACTCAGCCATCGCTGAAGTTGCGAGTTTTGCAAGAACATCTGGCGAACGAGAGAAAGCTTTATCCCAACGTTGCTCATCCTCAACTTCTGACAAAATTATCGAGAGCGATCGCATCTTGCTTGCTTTCGGGTTAACTTAGCACAACTGCGATCGCGCTTTCCCCAATCATGGGTTGCGGTTACATCCTCGCAACCCCATTTTCACCTTACCCCCTGCTGTTCCACTCGGCGGCGGCGTCTTCTACGGCGCGATCGACCGTCTTCTCGCCTAGCATTGCGGCTTGGAGGTTGTCGTAGATGGCTTTTTGCATAATGTTGAGATCCTGCATGGCGGGGATGAGAACCTCAGCCGTAGGAAGCTGAGAGGCACTAACGTTGCGGGCTTTTTCTACAGGAGTAACTAGAGATTGTTTTTCCAACTCACTTTTGTAGCGTTCGATCGCATTGAGGGTTGAAGGTAAAACGTTGGCGGCTTGAGCAAAGGCGAGTTGGTTGTCGGGGTTGGTGACGAAGAGAGCAAATTTTAAAGCGTTTTCGGGTTGATCGGTGTCGCGGGGGATGGCGAGGTTCATGACAGCGACATTGCGTTTTTGGGTATCGCCAGTAATTTGCGGTCCGGCGGCGGACACGTCTGCGATCGCGGGGGCGTTGGTGGCGATCGCATTCAGGAATTCTGGCCCGGAGGAGAGGATGGCAATTTCTCCGGCTTGATACAGTTCAATGGCGCGACGATGACCTTGGGTTAGCACTTCCCTCGGTAGCAATTGATTTTTGTAAAGGTCTACCCAATATTGAAAGGCGGCTTTCCCTTGGGGAGTGTTAAAAGCTGCTTGACCGTTTTCATCCACTAATTGCACGCCCATTTGCACGAGGGACTCTAGAATTTCAGCAGAGTCTTCCGGGACAACGGTAGTGAAGAAGGCGTACTTACCCGTGGCATTTCTCACCTGTTGGGCAACTTGTGCCAGTTCTGCGTAGGTAGTAGGTGGCTGGGTAATGCCCGCTTGTTCGAGCAGTTGGGTGTTATAAATTGTAACCCGCGTGGTCAGGTACCAAGGAATACCAAAGGTTTTGCCGTTGAGGGTGTTGGCTTGCCAAATTTTGGGCAAATATAAATCGCGATCGCTTTGGTTAATGTAAGGATCTAACTCTAACCAAGCATTGCGCGACGCCAAAGTTGAGGCAAAATCTGGGTTAAGATTAACCACATCGGGTGCAGTCTTAGCCGCAACGGCTGTCAGAATCTTGCTTTCCATTGCTGACCACGGAACATCGACCCAGCGAACTTTAACGCCTGGATTTTCCGTCTCAAAGTCGGCAATTAACTGGTTAAAGTAGTCGGTGAATTTGGGCTGCAACTGCATTGTCCAAAATTCGACTTCCGCAGTTTTGGGGGACGGTGAATCTACGGATTGGCTAGTGCCGCAACTGACTAACCAACTGAGCGTCAGTCCCAGGAAAGCGAACATGAAAAAAGACTTCCAGCGTTTCATTGTGTTCAATCGGGTGATTTTAAATTAAATTGGGTACCATGCCATTCCGCAAAGTCTTCTGACTTGGGCGCGGATCGTTTGGATTAGCTCTCTTGGAGTGCAGTCTAGACTCCTGCTGTGAGATAGGAAGCTGCCGATTTCCGATCGAAGCAAGTGGCGCTGCACGCGTTAGGGAGTGGAAATCTATTATTCCCCAGATAATCCAAAATCTAAAATCTAATCTCTAATCTCTAAAATCGCCACTAACATAGGCATCAGGATCAACGCTGTGAATTTCCTAAAAGGTGTATTTTCTAAACGTCCCCAAGGGATCGGAGTTGAGTTAACCCCAGAACGAGTTAACATTGTCCGTTTAGCGAAAAAAGGTCAAGGCTTTAAGCTGGTTTCTCTCCATTCAGCAGAAGTTCCTGAGGGTGTCTTTCAAGACGGTCAAATTCTGGACGCGCCTGCAATGGCAGAAATTGTCCAGTCCATCCTCAACGAAAACAAAATTAAGGTTAAAAATGCCGCAACAGCCGTTTCCGGTCGAGAGGCAGTGACGCGCTTAATTCCGGTTCCCGCAGAGTTGGATGACGCTGAGTTGCGAGAAATGGTTCTCAACCAAGAGGCGGGTCTTTATCTGCCCTTCCCGCGCGAGGAAGCAGATGTCGATTACCAAAAACTGGATTTAATTATCGACGATGACGGCATTGAAAAAGTGCGGGTGCTGTTGGTTGCCACGCGCAAGGAAGTCACCAATAACTATATCAATACCTTCCAGCAGGCGGGCTTGCATCTGGATATTTTAGAAATTAGTAGTTTTTCTTTAATTCGCACGATCCGCGAGCAGTTGCGGCAGTTTGCCCCCCAGGAAGCCGTTGCGATCGCCAATATTGAATTTGAAGGAACTGAAATTGCGATCGCCGTCGATGGCGTCCCCCAATTTTCGCGGACTGTACCCATCGGGACTTATCAAATTCAAACGGCTTTGTCCCAAGCGATGAACCTTCCCCCCACCCGCAATACTGATTTACTCCAAGGGATGACGATCCCCACAACCCCGGTGGATAGCGTCAGAACGGGGATGACGGGCATTAACCCAGGGGCGGCGGCGATGGTTCGGGTTTTGGGAGAATTGGCCGATGAATTGCGCCGCTCTATAGATTTTTATGTCAACCAGGGGGAAAACCAAGAAGTGGCTCAACTCTTGCTCGCCGGATCGGGTGGGGGAATTGGGCAATTAGATGAATTTTTTACCCAACGCTTAAGCGTCCCGACTTCCCAAGTCGATCCGATTGAAGCGTTATCGTTAGAAGTAGAACAGGAAATTCCCCCGATGCAGCGACCGGGTTTAGGAATTGCCCTCGGCCTAGGATTGCGTTACGTCAACTAAGGTGAAACAGCATGTATAGCTTAGATATTAATTTTCTAAGAGACCGCCCGGAATACCTCAAAGAACAGCAACAAGACAAGCGAAGCCCTAAACCTACCGTTAGCGGTTCAACGCCAATTATTGTGGGGGCTGTTGCGGCGGTTGCCCTTTTGGGAATCACCTTTGGGGCAAAAGTCTATTTAGAAAATGAAAATTCTAAATTAGCCGCACAACTGGCAACCCTCGATCAAGCGATCGCCAACCAGGAAGCCCAAAAAGCCCAAATTGCCCAAATCAATCAAGAAACCGAAGCCATCCGTTCCGATACCACCGCCCTGGCCACCGTCTTCAACCAGATTACGCCCTGGTCGGCCCTTTTAGAAGAAGTTCGCGAACGCGCGCCCGGTAACATTCAGATTGAAAATATTCAAAAAGTCAGCATTCAACTGCCGCCCCCAGACCCCAGCGCCGCCCCGGCTGACCCCAATGCGCCGCCCGCTCCAACTTCGGTTCCCGGACTTGAAATTTCCGGCAGGGCCCGCTCCTACAATGATGTCAACGACTTCATGTTGTTACTACAAAATTCCGATTTCTTTAACGGGCAAGACATTCGCCTGGTATCGGCAAACCTGCAACAGAGTAATACCCAAGTCACAACCCCGACGGACAGCAATATTGAGGTCAGACTGCCTCCCGTTGTGCAATTCCAAGTCAGAAGCGCGCTCAACGACAAGCCAGCTTCCGAAATTTTGGCGCAACTCCGACGCCAGGGGGCTGAAGGCTTAGTCGAACGGATTCAATTCTTGCAACAAAAAGGAGTAATTCAGTAATGACCTACACCGGAGAGTTTGCCGCCAGCGATAAAGGGGTAGAAGAAAAGCCGGGAATTAACCCAGCATTAATTGGGGGCGCGATCGCCGTTATCGGTCTGATTGGGGCCGCTTACCTCGGCTTTACCCAAGTTAAACCCGCCTGGGAACGCCAGCAAACCCTAACTCAAGAAATTGAGACCAAAACGCTGCAAAGCCAGCAAGCGGCTGAAATTGAGCGCCAGCAGCAAGAAGCGATCGCCAACCGAGAGGAAGCCGAACGCCAGCGTCAAGAAGTCGCATCCCTGTTTGCCGATCCCAGAACCCTAGATACCCTCTTGCTCGACCTCAACCGCGAAGTTCAACAGCGTCAAGGCGTTGAATTAACGCGCTTTCAGCCCAGTACCGACCCTCCCAAGGTGCTGGCAGAGAGTACCTACGGCCCTCAAGTGGCTGGCAAATTAAAAACCAAAGATTATCAACTGGAGTTAAAAGGAACATTTGACCAAACCCGCTTAGTTTTGCTAGCAATGGAACGCTTGCAGCCTCTTTTGGTCGTGCGAGAATTTAAAACCCAAGTCGATCAAGGCAGTCAAGAGGTGGTTTATTCTCAGGGAAGATTGGTGACTAGAGGAGCGCCTCTTTTAACTACCAATATGACCATTGAAGCGCTCTTAGCCAACCCAACAACCCCGGCGGCATCGCCATCTCCGAGTCCGCAATAGCTGCCGTCGGGGTTGTTTAAAAGTCGTCTAGGGGAAGAAAAAGGATCGCTGATTCCATCAGTTGTTGCTATTCTTCCCCTTATTATGAAAAAGCCGCTAGCTTTCAACTTATCGCTCAATGGCCGTCAAGCTGATGGCTAACGGCCAATTTGAATAACCCATAACCAACCTTGCAACTAGCCATTAGCCATTAGTCTTGGTGAGGAGTGAACCGTGAAAAAGTATCAAGCACGAGGTGCCAGAGCCACTGCGGCAAAAGCAGGTCTCTCGACACCAAGTTTAGGTGGATTGTTAATCGGAGGGGCGCTAACTGTAATGGTTGCTCAACCGGCTTGGGCGGCCCCCACCCAAATTACCGGCGTGCGAATTAACCCCACTAGCACCGGCATCGATCTGGTCTTAGAAACCCAAGCGGGCGATCGCCCTCAAGTCTTTGCGGTTCCAAGAGGCAACAGTTGGGTTGCAGATGTCATAAATGCTCAACTGCGGATACCCGAAGGCAGCACCTTTACGCGCACCAACCCCGCCCCCGGCATTGCCTCAATTTCCATTGCCCCGCTTGATACCAATAGCGTTCGCGTCACCATTACCGCCACCGACCAAGCCATTTCAGGTGAAGTCACCCGTCGCGAAGCCACAGGCATCGCCTTTAGCATTAGCACCGGCGCAAGTGCGGCCGTTCCTCCTCAAATCGATCCCGCACCCCAACCGCCTGTTACCCAAGACCCTGCCGTTCCCTTACCGGGAATTCAGAATGGGGCCCCGATTTTACCCCCTAGCGCTCAAGTCGTACCGCCCTTTTTACCAAGAGCGATCGCGCCACCCGTCGGGGATATTGCCGTATCTAATATTGACGCCACACCTGGAGCCATTGACCTCGGCGTCGCCGAACTGGTTCCGCGCCTCGTCCTGCGCGATGCCCCCGTCCGCGATGTCCTTGCCCTACTAGCCCGCGTCGCTAACCTCAACGTCGCCTTTGCTGAAGGAGAAGCCTTAGCCACCCCTGCGGCCCCAGGAGCCACAGGCACCGGCGGCGATGCTACCATCTCTCTTGATATTGAAAACGAACCCGTTCAAGACGTATTTAACTACGTTCTGCGCGTCACCGGGCTGCAAGCTAACCGCGTCGGTCGAACCATCTTTATTGGTCGCAACCTCCCCACCGGAGCGCAAGACTTGGTGATGCGAACCCTGCGCCTTAACCAGCTCAAGGCGACAATGGCAGAAACCAATATTGAAAGCACCATGCAAACCAACGTCGGGATTGGTTCGGGCGTTGCTACTGGCGGCAGTCAAAGTACCATTGAACGGACTGTCAACCAAAGTCGTAGCGTCCCCATGCGAGGAGGCTTGCAAATGTTAGAGTTACTCGGTGCCAATGGGGGCGGAACCGGGCAAGCTCAAGCCGCTGCTGCTCCCGGTGCTAACTACAACCTTCTCAGAGGCCTGCAAGTTACCGCTGATGGTCGAACCAACTCCATCACCCTCCTAGGACCGCCGCGTCTGGTGGAAATCGCTACGTCTTACCTCCGCCAGCACGACGTGCGCCAAAGACAAGTTGCAGTTAACGTCAAAATCGTAGAAGTTAACCTGTTAAACCAAGATAACGTTGGGGCTAGCTTCTCGTTTGGGATTGCCGATTCCTTCTTCTCTGTTGACCAAGGACAACTCACCGCCAACTTTGGTCAAGTTCAACCGCCCAATACCACAACCGTTAGAACCAACCAGTTTGGGCGTCCGATCGTTGAAAACCCCCTATCGGGAGTCGATCCTTTCCTCAACCCTCAAGGAACGCAACTGCAACGCGACCCGTTTACGGGTGAATTTGTCCCGGTTCAACCGAACCAACCTGGTTCCATCTTTTCGCCGGGAGGATCGCCCACCAGACCGGGAATTACCGGAATTACACCGCAACAACTCCCGGCGGGAGCCTCTCCCACGCTTTATCTAGATGCTCAAGGTTTCCCGCGTCCTACCAACGAGCTAACCATTGGTGGCGGTACCATTCCTCCGCTCATCAACCCAGAAGGGAACCTCGTTCAAGCTCGACCGTTACAGGTGCCAATTACGCCCCAAGCTGGTACGGCCGCACAACCGCCCCTATTTTTTGACTTCCAAGGAAACCCCCGTCTCGCTAGCCAATTGGCCGCACCGACGCCAGGAGCCACACAGTTTCAAGGGTTTACTGGCTCAATTCCGCCTTTACTCTCCCCCGCAGGCGAGCCAGTCCAGGCACGAGCCTTCCAAGCCGGGACTAACCCGGTGACAGGGCAACCTTTCCAAGAACCCCTTTTCCTGGATGTATCGGGTGTTCCTCGTTCTATTCGCGATCTGACGCTGACTGGAGGCCCGTTCCGCCCTCTGTTTGAGCAAAATGAACTCGTACAAGTTGGTCTAGAAACCGGCCTAGTTCCCTTTATCGGTCAAGCGGCTCAGTTTGCTTACCAGTTACCCCAAGTTTTCCAATATCCGCGTCAGTTCCTGGCGCAGTTACGCGCCCAGGTGTTGGAAGACAACGCCAAGATTCTTACCGATCCGACTTTGATTGTCCAGGAAGGCTCCCAGGCGCAAGTTAACCTGACTCAGGGGATTTTTACAGGGTTTAGAAGCGTGATTACGGTTCCGACTCAAGGGCCGGCAATTCAAACCCAAGAACCGACGACTGGGGAAGCTGGGATTATCTTAAATATTGCGGTAGATCAGGTGGATGATAACGGGTTTGTGAATATGTCAGTTTCGCCGGAAGTTAGTTCTCCGGGCGAGCGGATTTTGAACCCGAACGGCACCTTGGCGACGCAATTAATTAACCGGCGGCGGTTGGAAACGGGGAATGTCCGCCTGCGGGATGGTCAAACCCTGATTCTGACGGGGATTATTCAGGATCAAGACCGGGAAACGGTGACAAAAGTCCCGATTTTGGGCGATTTACCGATTATTGGCTCGTTGTTCAGACAGCGTTCTTCGGATAATCGTCGGACTGAGGTGATTATTTTGGTCACGCCTGAGATTATCGATGATTCGGATAACGCCAACTTTGGCTACGGATCGATTACCAGTCCGCAAATGCAGCGAACGTTACAGCAGTCTGGAATGTCTCCCAGACGCTAAGGCAAAGCAATGAGTTTTAGGGGGGAGCTTTTTCTTCCTTAAAACTCATTTTTTGATTTTGAAGCCCTATTTCCCTATTGATTATGCCGACTTTTATTGGCACGCCTGGAAATGATTCAATCGCAGGTTCGCCAGAACCGGATCTGATTTTCGCCCTGGCTGGCGACGATCGGGTTGATGGTTTGGGCGGTAACGATTGGCTAGCTGGCAACCCAGGAAATGACTGGCTAGATGGGGGAGAGGGACAAGATACGCTCTACGGTGGTAAGGACAACGATATTCTGTTCGGTGGTGCTGGCAATGATGTGTTGTTCGGCGACGAGGGCAATGATGTCATTGATGGCGGCGCTAGTAATGATTTTGTGGCGGGGGGAAATGGGGACGATCTGATATTCGGCAATGCGGGAAATGATACCCTTTTTGGCAATCAAGGTAACGATACGCTCTCTGGCGATGAGGGGAATGATTGGTTATTTGGAGGGATGGGAAACGACCTCCTGATGGGGGGGCTTGGCGATGATACGCTCTCTGGTGATTTGGGGGCAGATATTCTGGTTGGGGGGCCTGGACGCGATGTGTTTGTCCTCTCGCTGAGAACGGGGGGAAGCCGTTTAATCGATGCAGATACGATTGTTGATTTCCAAGTTGGGGAAGATGCGATCGCCCTGACTGAAGGCTTAACCCTTAGCGCGATCGCCATCTCTCAACAAGGGTTAGATACCGTTTTGCGCCTCCGACACGCTGATGGTTCCGCAGGCGATTATTTGGCACTTTTGCTGAATGTAAACGCGGGAAGTTTGACGGCTGCAAGTTTTATCCCCTCCGGTTTGAACTTGAATCCAACTCCTCCTGCTCCGAACACAGGCAGCGGAGGGGCATTTGTCGCCGTTGACCAAGGCGTTTTAACCGTTAATATTGGCAGCTTGCAACCGCCTACCGTTACCGAAGTTCGCAGCAATCTCTTCAGTCCCCCAATTGTCGCCAATCCTCTTTCAGGTATCGCTCCATTTGTCAACTCTGTGGGAACCGATTTAATCCGCGATCCGGCAACTGGGGAATGGGTGCGGGCGGGAGTCAATCAACCTGGAAGCATTTTCAGTCCGGGTGGTTTACCCACCACGCCCGGAATTACAGAACTTGTTCCGGCTCAGTTGCCTGCCCCTGCTAGTAGTCTGTTCTATTTAGATGCTAGCGGGATTCCTCGACCCTTGAATCAGTTAACCTTGGGGGGAGGCAATATTGCGCCCTTACTGAACCCTGAAGGGAGTTTAGTCCCCGTCACTTCACCCGGAACCCTGGCAGCCCCCCCTCCGGTACAAAGCCTTCCCTTACCCCCAATGTATTTTGATTTTCAGGGCGTTCCTCGCCTTAGTAGCGAACTGGCTTCTCCAATTTTCGGCGATCCGCGATATTTGGGCTTTACAGGCGCGATCGCACCTTTACTGAACCCAAGCGGAGAGCCGATACTGGCAAGAGACGCCGTCGTCAACTAGCCTTGTTAATCTCAACAAGAGTGCAGTCTCAACCGAGTTAATCCTTAAAAACATCATTAATGAATTGTGAGGATGTGAAATCATGCCGACGTTTTTTGGCACTCCCGATAATGACTTTATTGTAGGGACTCTAGACAGTGACATTATTATTGCCCTTTCTGGAAATGACACCGTTGTCGCCACGGGAGGGAACAATTTTATTCGCGGCGACCAAGGCGATGACAGTCTGGAAGGAGGCCCCGGTAATGACACGATGTACGGCGGTAAAGGCAACGACACCCTTTACGGGATCGATGGGTTTAATGTCCTGTTTGGGGATGACGGCAACGATCTGATCGCCGGCGGACTTGCCCCAGACTTGATCTACGGCGGGCTGGGTAACGATAGTATTTTTGGCGGGGGCGGCTTTGATGTCATCTTCGGCAACCAAGGCGATGACGTGATTTCTGGAGATGCCGGAAACGATCTGGTTCGCGGTGGCAAAGATAATGATTTACTGTTTGGCAATTCGGGTAATGACACCCTATTTGGCGACCTTGGGAATGACACCACTTATGGCGGTCAAGATAATGACAGCCTTCGCGGCGGTCGAGGCAATGACCTGCTGTATGGCGATTTAGGCAATGATGTCGTTTGGGGCGATCGCGGCGACGATACCGTCTATGGCGGTGAGGGAGATGACCAGATCTTTGGCGGTACGGATGGCAGCAGCGAAGATGGCAATGATGTGCTATTCGGGGAAGCCGGAAACGATACCATTTTTGGTCAAGCGGGTAACGATATTATTTCTGGCGGGAGTGGCAATGATTTGTTGCTCGGTGGGGCAGGCGATGATGTCATGTCTGGCGATGCTGGCGATGATACGATTTATGGCGGTAGCGGTCGCAATACCCTCAGCGGGGGTACAGGTCAAGATGTGTTTGTCCTGTCTACTTTAACTGGGGGGGCAACCGTTGCTGATGCTGATGTCGTTTTAGACTTTAATACGAGTAGCGATGTTCTGGGAATTTTAG
The DNA here is from genome assembly GCA_010672635.1 of Desertifilum sp. SIO1I2. Classification (GTDB taxonomy): domain Bacteria; phylum Cyanobacteriota; class Cyanobacteriia; order Cyanobacteriales; family Desertifilaceae; genus Desertifilum. The sequence continues at coordinate 27,381 of JAAHGE010000007.1, forward strand.
ACGTTGAAGTCCGCGCCGAGCAAGGGGCCGGCTTGTTTGCCAATGATGTGGTGCTGCGGGCTGTGGTTGAGGTCGATGCGGATGAAACGCTGCCGGGGGCTGACTTAGGCGACTATTTAATGATTTTGCGGAATGTGAGGCTTGATGAGATTACCGATGCAGAAGGCAATTTAAGGCCTCGGTTTGTGGTTGATAATGTTGAGTTACCTGACGAACCCGCGCCCCTGACGCCGACGCCGACGCCAACGCCGACTCCTACCCCCACACCCACCCCAACGCCAACGCCAACACCCACGCCGACTCCAACTCCAGGGGCGAACCCAACCCTAGCGGATGGCAATGCTTTAGTTGCCAGTAGTTCAACGCCTACAGGGGTGATTGGTACGGTGACGGCTACTGGGGCTGCAAGTTATGAAATTGAAAGCGTTCAAAGCAATACCGGACAAACCCTGACGAATGCCTTCACGATTGATAATACGGGGGCTATTAGGCTAACCGATCCTACGATTTTTACCGCAGGGACGTTCGGAACGCAATTCGCTACGCTGAATCTGAGGGCGTTAAATGCCGCAGGCGAGGCGATCGGTACGTCTCAGTTAAGAGTCTATCGTCAACTGGGAGGCACCCAAGGGGCGTTGAGCGACCCCAATTTGGGTGCGGCGGGGGTTGTTCTGGTCAATAGCGGCACCTACGACAGCGAAAACTTATCAGCGAGTGCTTCCCAGCCCCTCAGATTTCGCGGTTTAGGGGGTTCTAATTTCAATCTCACCTTGGCGAATTTGTCCAATCTGACGGGGACGATTAATCGATTGCTGGTTGGAACTGCGGGCGTTGATAATTTAAGCGGCGGTACGAGTAGCAATCTGTTTTTAGGCGGTACGGGGGCGGATAATTTAACGGGCGGTACGGGTAGCGGTACCAACAATTTTGTTTATCGCGATACGGCTGATGCCGGAGATGGGGGCGATCGCATTAGCAATTTCCGAACCGGCGATCGCATCTATGTGTCGGGTACCGGTTTTGGCAGCTTGAATACAACGTCAGGTCAAGTCTCCACAACTGAGTTTACGAGCCGTGCTGTTACCGATGCGGGCAACCCGGCGGAGGGAACGACACAGAATGTTCGTTTTGTCTACGATCCGAATGATGGTCGCTTATTCTTTGACCAAAATGGCAACCAAGCCGGCGGCGGTACATTGATTGCGACCTTAAATGGTAATCCGAATATCGGTCGAGAAAATATTATCGTTTTCTAAGACCAGCACGCGATCGCAGATTAAGCAAAACTGCTTAATTCAAGGCTTAAACCCCTATCTTTAGGGGGTTTTTTTTTGCCAAAATCTGAAATAGAACAAAAATTTGTTTAAAAAAGACTCCAAATCCACATAAATTAAAGGTTTTGCCGATCCAGATCGGGTTTACACCCCTTAGAATAAACCATTGAATCCTTGATTTGATGAGTGTTTCAGGCATTTTAAGGAAAAATACTCATTTTCAAGGTCAATTCAGCTCAATAAATCGCGCTCTTCATCGACCGCAAGAGACGATTAAAAGCTGTTGTGCAACGTAACTAAGGAGATACAACGCCATGAATAAAGGTGAATTAGTGGATGCGGTTGCCGAGAAGGCCAGCGTCACGAAAAAGCAAGCGGATGCTGTCCTGACTGCGGCATTAGAAGCGATTGTAGAAGCCGTTTCTAATGGCGATAAGGTAACGCTGGTGGGTTTTGGTTCCTTTGAAGCGCGGGAACGCAAAGCTCGCGAAGGTCGCAACCCAAAAACCGGGCAAAAGATGGAGATTCCAGAAACCAAGGTTCCTGCATTTTCTGCGGGTAAGCTGTTTAAGGATAAAGTGGCTCCGAAGTAATTTATTTTGGGGAGTCTTATTCATCCTTGACAAGTCCGGTACATGGGGGGAATTTAACCTGGGCCGCAGCGCTGGCAGGTTGTTCTCCCCATGAAATTCTGGATTTCAGCGCCAGTATTAACCCTTTGGGGCCTCCAGAAAGCGCGATCGCGGCCATTCAAGCTCATCTTGATGTCCTCAATGCCTATCCCGATCCAGACTATCGCGACTTGCGGGCGGCTCTAGGACAATTCCACAACCTCTCGCTAGAGTGGATTTTGCCAGGGAATGGTGCCGCAGAATTGTTGAGTTGGGCAGCTCGTTCGTTATCGCAACAGGTCGCAACCTATTTGTGGGTTCCGGCATTTGGCGACTATTGCAGGAGCTTGCAGGCATTTGGGGCGAAAACGATCGAATGTCCGTTACCCTTAACTCGCACTGCTGGGTCTAGCACGCTTCCGGATTTAACCCAACTCCATCCAGGGTTACGACTGGCCGATTGCGGCGTATTGATTAATAATCCCCATAACCCCACGGGACGGCTTTGGCGGCGAGAGGCGATTTTGCCGTATCTCGAACAAATGGCTTTGGTGGTGGTTGATGAAGCCTTTATGGATTTTCTGCCACCCGCAGCAGACCAAAGTTTGATTGAGTGGGTACCTCGATATCCCAACTTGGTGGTTGTGCGATCGCTCACCAAGTTTTATAGCGTTCCCGGTTTGCGCCTCGGCTATGCGATCGCCCATCCCGATCGATTGCGTCAGTGGTCGCAGTGGCGCGATCCGTGGCCAGTCAATGTGCTAGCAGAAAAATGCGCGATCGCCCTAGTGCAGGATACTGAGTTTCAGCAGCGGACTTGGGCGTGGCTGACTCAAGCGCGATCGCAACTCTATGAAGGTCTCCAACAATTGCCCGGTTTGTCTCCCTATGAGGGTGCAGCCAACTTTCTGTTAGTGGAATCTGCCTATTCAACTCGCCAACTGAGCCAAGCTCTTTTACTCCATAGCCGAGTTCTCATTCGCGACTGTCTGAGTTTTCCTCAATTAGGCGATCGCTATTTTCGGGTTGCCGTGCGGACAATCGCAGATCATCATCGCTTACTCGCAGGTCTTGCCACCGCGATCGATAGCTATGACCGTTGATTATGATTTAGTGGTAATCGGCGGCAGTGCGTCGGGCGTTTATGCCGCCCTGTTTGCTGCCCAACTGAAAGCTCGCGTGGCGCTGGTAGAACCCCCCGCGATCGATCGATACTCCGATCTGGGGTCTGGGTACCGCTATTGCCTGGGGCAAGTGAATCGCATGGCGAGCTATGCCGTTCAGCTTCAGCAATGGCAAACACCAGAAGCGCTCGCGGATTTCGATCTCGATTTTGCCCAGGTGAATCATTGGGCGCAAGCCACCGCCGATACGCTCGCGGAGTCGGCTTCGCCTGCGATTTTAGCCGCTAAGGGGATTGATGTGATTCGCGGGGTTGGACAATTCTGCCGTCGCCCTCATCTGGCATTTGAAGTCCAAGAAGCTGATGGGTATGGCAGCATTCGCCGTTTGCGGGCTGGTGCTTATTTGCTGGCTCCTGAAATGCGGGCCGATCCGCCAGAAATTGAGGGGATTGAAACGACGGGTTATTTAACGCTCTCCGGGCTGCGCCAGTTGCAGCAGTTGCCCCAAACCCTGGCTATTGTTGGGGGCGATCCGGTGGGGGTGGAACTTGCCCAGAGTTTGGCACGATTGGGCACTCGCGTGACTTTGATTGTGCGATCGCCGCAGATTTTGGCAAAAGAAGACCCCGAAGCTTCGCAACTGCTCCAGGCGATGCTAGAGGCGGAAGGAGTTTGCGTGCTGACCCAGGCGGAAGCCATTCACGCGCGGGAAATTGCGGGGAAAAAATGGATTCAAGCCGGGAATAAAGCGATTGAAACGGATGAAATTTTGTGGGTAACGGGCCAAGCCCCGAATGTGGAGAACTTAAATTTAGAAGGGGTGGGCGTTCGGTGGCACCGTCATTACATTCAAACTAATCAAAAATTACAAACAACCCATCCCCGGATTTATGCCTGTGGCGATGCGATAGGCGGCTATCGGTTTGCCCATTTAGCCACCTATGAAGCCTCGGTTGCGGTGAAAAATGCCCTATTTTGGCCGCGCTGGACGGTGGATTATCGGGCCATTCCTTGGGCGATTCTGACTCAACCGCAGTTGGCGCGGGTGGGGATGACGGAGGTGCAGGCGCGACGGCGTTATGGGAAGGATGTGTTGGTGGTTCGCCACTATTTTAAGCAGGTGAGTGCGGCGGTGCTTCAGGGCGAGACGACGGGGTTTTGTAAGTTAATTGGACGGACTAATGGGGAAATTTTGGGCGCTTCGATTGTGGGGGTAGCGGCGGCGGAGTTTGTAGGGGCGATCGCGCTGGCGATGCGCTATAAAATCAAAGTGGGAGCGATCGCTCAATTGCCGCACATCTCTCCCACTGCTTCAGAAATTATCTCTCAGACCGCTCAAGCTTGGCGTCAGCAGCGTTTTGCTCAAAATCAAACTTGGCAAAATTTATTAGAAAGCTACTTTAATATTCGCCGTTCTTGGCGATCGTAATCGCCTTACCAGAGCGCTCTAATCGGTTGGGCGGGTTGTTGTTGAACGGTTGGTGCTGGCGCAATGGGTGCAGGCGGGGGAACGGGGGTAGTGGTTTGTCGTTGCTGAATGGTTGTGGTTTGGCGTTGAATTTCAACTTGACGAACCGGACGACTTTCGAGTTCTGCTCTGGCGCGGCGAACTCTCTCTAGTAAGTCGCTGGATGCAATTTGAGCCACCATTGTTTCTTCGCGTCTGACTTCAGCCACCCGACTCCCGTCGTAGGCGAGGGTGACTCTCATCCCAGGGGTTAAGCCTAATTCGCCTCGTTCTGTATTCGATAAGACAACTTTTTCGTAACGACCGTTGTCTAATTCAATAGAGACAATATCGCCGACAATATCGGTGACTCTACCGCTTACCATCTCAGAACGAGTCATTTGAGCGATGCGCTGCGCTTCAGAGCTGGGCGATTGCGCTAGGGTTGCTTGTTGAGGGATTAAAGGTAGCAACAGGGCAAGTGCTGTACCGGATAAAACTGTGACTTTGTTTAAGCTCATAACTTCTCTCAATGAATCAAAATATGGCACCGGAAACTGCTCATTTCCAGTTCCGATGCTACTGGCATTAAAGGAGTTTTCAGTTCAGTAATATCACTGAACCTCTAGGGAGAGTTATTAAACGTTTCTCCCTAAACCGTAAACTTACGGAAGCTACTTTTTTGAATGTCGCTCAGAAAAGCCAAGCAACCCTTAATACCATTACTTTAGCGCCCCTTAGTCAAGAGCAGGTCAATCAATTAGTTGCTGACACGCTTAAATGTACGCAGAGTTTGGCATTGCCTCTTTCTAAATTCGTCTATCAGAAAACTCAGGGTAATCCGTTTTTTGCGACCCAGTTTCTTAAATTATTATATCAAGAGCGGCTAATTAACTTTGATTTTAATTCAGGAGTTTGGCAATGTGATATTACCCAGATCAATCAGTTAGCCATTACCAGCGATGTTCTTGTGTTGATGGCATCTCAATTACAAAAATTGCCTCAAGCCACCCAACAGGTATTGCAATTAGCGGCCTGTCTTGGCAATCAATTTGATTTAGCAACCTTGGTCATTGTTTCAGAACAATCGGAAACTGAAATTGCGGCTGAGTTATGGAAAGCTTTACAAGAAGGGCTAATTTTACCAATTAGTGATGTTTATAAATTTTATCAGGGAGATCGTAACGATCGTTTTGCCTTAGAAAAGGTTAATAGCACTCAACAAGTCGCACAATATAAATTTTTACACGATCGCGTCCAGCAAGCGGCCTATTCTTTAATTCCCGATCTTCAAAAACAAGCAACTCATCTGCAAATCGGGCGACTGCTCCAGCAAAAGCTCTCAGAAATAGACCGAGAAGACAAGCTATTTGATATTGTTGGGCATTTGAATTTAGGCATAGAACTAATCGCGCAACTGCAAGAACGGCAAACTCTAGCACAACTCAACTTGAAAGCGGGAACTAAAGCCAGAAGTGCTACTGCCTATGCTGCTGCAAGGGTTTATTTGCAAAGCGGGTTAGCGTTACTTTCGCCCCTGTGCTGGGAAACGCAGTACGAATTGACGCTCAATCTGTATGTAGCCGCCGCCGAAGCCAGTTACTTGAATAGTGACTTTGAAGGCATGGAGCAGCTAGCGGCGCTTGTCTTGCAACAAGCACAGACGATTCTTGACAAAGCGAAAATTTATGAAATTCAAATCGCCGCCCACACTGCTCGTAACCAAGCCTTGCAGGCGATCGCAGTCGGTGCAGAGGCCCTAAAGCAATTAGGCGTAGATTTCCCGACACAACCCGACTCAGCCAAGATTAGCCATGCTTTACAGCAGATCGAAGAGCAACTTCAGGAGAGAGAAATTGCTGAATTGGTTAATTTACCCGCAATGAGCGATCCTCATGCTCTAGCCGCTCTTCAACTATTAGGAATGTTATTTTCAGCCGTGTACCAGGGGATGCCAGAATTACTCCCTCTGTTGGGCGCGACGATGGTGCGGTTATCGCTAGAGTTTGGTAATGCCCCCGCCTCAACCATTGGTTATGTTGCCCATAGCACGGCACTGTGTGCCTTTTTGGGTGAAGTCGAAACCGGCTATAAGTTTGGTCGATTAGCACTCGCGGTACTAGAGCAGTTGAATACTCAAAGCATGAAGTGTATCACGCTGGGGATGTTTGGGTTTTTCATTCAACCTCACCAGGAAGCATTGCGAGCAGCAGCTCTGACGCTCAAACAGAGCTACAAGGCTGGCCTAGAAACCGGCAATCTGCTGAGTGCTGGCTACAACATCGGAAGTTACGCTCATCTGAGTTTTTTCGCAGGTGTCGAACTAGATTTGTTGGAACCCGAATTAGCGGCTTACAGTGCGGCTACGGCTCAAATGAACAATGATTCAGCACGTTTGCTTTTAGACATGACGTGGCAAACGGTACAGAATTTGCGAGAAACAGTGAGCCAGAGCGATCGCCTAATGGGTACAGCCTATGATGAAACCGCGATGCTGCCCAAGCACCAGCAGGATAACGAACTGATGATGATTGTCGTTGTCCATATCTTCAAACTGCTGCTTGCCTACTGCTTTGGCAATTATCCGGCTGCTGTGAATATTCTCACCCAACTCCAGCCCTGTTGGAAGGTACTATCGGGAACCGTTTTTATTCCCATTTTCCATTTTTATGCGGCGCTGACGCATCTGGCACTCGTGCCCGCCGAGTCAGAACCAGAGCAAGCTGAACTGCTAGGTGTGGTTGCAACCCATCAAGCGGCTCTGCACCAATCGGCGCACAATGCCCCGATGAATCACTTGCACAAATGGCATTTAGTGGAAGCAGAGCGATATCGGGTGTTGGGTAACAAAGCTGCTGCCATTGAACATTACGATCGGGCGATCGCGCTAGCTATGGAATACCAATTCATCCAGGAAGCAGCTTTAGCCAATGAACTGAGTGCTAAGTTCTATCAGGAATGGAACAAAGAGCGCATCGCTCAAGAATACATGACCCAAGCTTACTACGGCTATGCTCGCTGGGGAGCCAAAGCCAAAGTTGCAGACTTAGAACGCTGCTATCCACAACTGCTTGCGCCTGTCCTCCAGCAACCTCGCTCTGCCCTTTCAGTTAACGAAACGGTCTTTGTAGGGGGAACCGTCACTTCCACCAGTTCTGCCTCTTATTCCAATGTCTCCAACTCCCTCGACCTCTGTGCCCTCCTCAAAGCTTCTCATGCTATCTCTAGCGAAATCGAACTGGACAAATTACTTGCATCTTTGCTTTCCATTGTCATCGAAAATGGGGGGGCTGATAAAGGCGTGTTAATGCTGTTGCGAGACGAACGCCTATTAATTAAAGGGTCAATAATCGAGGGTTCAAATCCAGTTGTTTTGCAGCGCATTCCGGTTGAGGAGAGTCAAGACATTCCTCACAAGCTGATTTATAAGGTCTTGCATAATCGTCAGACTGTTGTGTTGCTAGATGCGCGTGCCGAGACAACCTTAATCAACGATCCCTATATCATTCGCCAGCAGCCAAAGAGTATTTTATGCAGCCCGATTTTATATCAAGGGAGGTTGATGGGCATTTTATATCTAGAAAACAATTTACTGACGGGAGCATTCACAACCGATCGCGTTGAACTCCTTAACTTACTCTGTACTCAAGCCGCAATTTCTCTGGAAAATGCCCGACTCTATGAGAGTTCGCAGAACTATGCTCAACAATTAGAGCAGTCATTAGCAGAATTAAGTGCTGCCCAGTCTCGCTTTCAAAAGTTAGTAGACAATGTGCCTGGGGTGGTTAATCAATACCAAATAAGTGCTGATGGAATCCTATCTTTAAAATATATCAGTGCCGATTGCTACACTTTTTACGAAATTACTCCAGAGCAAGCCGCTGCCAATGTGAAGTTTTTCGACGAGATGGTTCATCCAGATGATCTAGCGGGTTATCAGCAATCGACTGCTGATGCTATTCAAACTTTATCTCCCTGGCAGTGGGAGGGGCGAATTATCACGCCATCTGGAAGGGTTAAGTGGATTCGCGGCGAATTTAGAATTGAACAGCGTGCTGATGGCTCGGTTGTCTGGGATGGGTTATTTTTGGATATTAGCGATCGCAAACGTGCCGAAGCTGACATCATCCAAAAATCTCAAGAATTAGAACAAGCCTTACAAAACTTGCAGCAAACCCAACTGCAAATGATTCAAAGCGAAAAGATGTCTGCATTAGGCAACTTAGTGGCAGGTGTTGCTCATGAAATCAATAACCCCGTTGGCTTTATTTGGGGCAATTTGAATGAAACCCAGAAGACGGTGCAAGACTTAGTAAAGCATCTCAATCTCTATCGCGATCGCGCCCCAGAAACGAAGCTTGAAAACCATGCCAAAGATATCGATTTAGACTATATCATTGAAGACTTGCCTAGTATGATTGACTCTATGAAAGTGGGGTGCGAGCGAATTAAAAGTATTAGCAATTCACTCCGCACTTTTTCTAGAGCTGACAAAGACTATCCAGTCCCCTTCAACATCCACGAAGGCATAGATAGTACGATCTTAATTCTCAAATATCGATTGAAAGCTTCGGATAAGCGTCCCGCAATTGAAGTCGTGAAAAATTATGGCAATATTCCTAATATCTTATGCTTCTCCGGACAGCTTAATCAGGTATTTATGAATATTCTCGCTAATGCTATTGATGCTTTAGAGGAGGCAAATATTCATCGAAATTTTGCAGAAATTAAGGCTAATCCCAATCAAATCACCATTAAAACTTCCTGGATAGATGACCAAGTGAAGATTAACATTGCTGATAATGGTTTAGGAATGACCGAAGCCGTCAAACAAAAGATATTCGATCATTTATTTACAACCAAAAGTGTGGGGAAAGGAACGGGATTAGGATTAGCGATATCCAGGCAAATCGTCGTTGATAAACATGCTGGAACTTTAGAAGTAAACTCAACTGTAGGTCAAGGTACAGAATTTATAATTTCACTTCCCGTGAAACCCCTGCCGCAAAAGTCATTTTGGCAATAATATCAGTAGACTAAAGACCGCCTTGCAGCGAATTAAACAACCTAAAAAGCCAGAAGCAAAAGCTTGCTCCTGACTGGATTGAATCAACTAAATGTTTGTAGAGAAATTTAGAGCGTTGTTTTAGGCATTCTTGAGCGCTTTGCGACCGCGAGAAAAAATTTGTGTAACTTTCATCGTTGAAGACCTACCAGAAGTGGAGAACATTTGAAGTAATGAGGCGGGAGATTTACCTGAAACGTTCAGTTCAAGCTTGACCCAGCCGAATGGCACCCTATCGAGTTTCTTCGCTCTTAAACCGCGTCACCGAGTTAGAGGTGGAAACTTGTTCTCCTTAATCTATCTTGAGGAGGAGGTAATATCCGTAAAGCTCTGGCATGAGTTATGAAGATTGTGTAAAACTTACTACAATTTTTGGTCAGTGTAAGCCTAGGCCCATCCCCCCTCTTCTCACTCAGCACTTAGGGACGCACTCCCTCCATATCCGCTTCGGCTTGTTCGTAAAGTTCCCGGAGTTGCCGTAACTTCTCGCTATCAGCTTCCCAAAAACCCCGTCCGTTTGCCTCCAGCATTCGCCCCACAATATTGCGGAATGCTTCAGGATTCGCCTTGCGTAATTTCTCGGCCATCTCAGTATCTAACGCATACGTGCTAGCGGCCTGGTCGTAAACCCAATCTTCCGTAAAATCTACAGTACCGCCCCAACCTAATAATGCCGTCATCCGCTGGGAAATTTCGTAGGCCCCACCCGAACCCTGATTCGCCATCGCCTCAGCCCATTTCGGGTTAAGTAACTTAGTACGATACTCCATCCTCAGCAGCGATTCTAGATCGCGCGGCGTTGTATCCTTTGAGAAACTTTCAATAAAACTGGCTTTCACCTTCTTCCCTTGCTGCTTCTCCGCCGCCCGCTTTAAGCCGCCCGTGTTGGCATAATATTCTTGAATATCGGTCAAACCATACTCAACAGAATCAATCTCTTGCACAACCCGTCCCGTTGTTTTGAGTAGCTGTTGCAACACCTCCGGTCTCGCTTGCCCCTTATCCTGGCGACCATAACTAAACGCATTCCGACCTTCCCAGGTTTGGGCTAACTCATCTCCTGTTTCCCAGTTACTTGCCACCACTTGGTCATTCACCAAAGACCCAAAATCTCCCGCCGGGTTAGAAAATAAGCGGGCTGTCGTATTCTGTACCCCTTGGGCTTGCAACGCTAAAGCGTGTTTGCGGATAAAATTCTGGTCTTCCGGTTCATCCGCTTGCGCCGCCCGTTGAAACAGGTCGTCTAGCAACTCAATAATATTGACAAAGCTATCACGGAAAATTCCCGAAAGGTTCGCCAACACATCAATGCGGGGATGACCCACTTGCGAAAGCGGTTTTAACTGATAGCGGACGATGCGCCCGGTTCCCTCTTTCACAGGTTCCGCACCTACCAGTTCTAACAGAATTCCCAGAGATTCTCCCTTAGTTTTAATTGCATCTAGCCCCCACAACATCACGGCCACCGTTTCAGGATATTCTCCCGTTTCTTGTTGCTGTTGGGCGATAATCTTTTTAGCAATTTCTCGACCCCGTTCGTAAGCGGCCAGAGAAGGCATCCGATAGGGGTCTAAGGCGTGGATATTTCGCCCCGTGGGTAAGACACCGGGGCCATCGCGTAGCAAGTCGCCGCCAGGGGCCGGGGGGATATATTCGCCGTTCAGTCCCCGTAGCAGGTTGGTGAGTTCGTCGGGGGTTTGATTCAACAGGTCGCGAATGGTTTGAACTGCTGGGTTATCCAGATTTTCTGAACCAAAGTAGGCGTCAAGATAGCTTTGCATGGCGTCTTCGTCTGGGGCTTCTCCCAAGATGTGCAAGCCAGAGGAAAACAGGCGATTTTCTAGAATTTGCAAGTATTCGTAGAGTTTAACTAAATAGCGGTCAAAGACTTCGGCGCTAAATAGACGGGCATTTTCGGGTGAAAATTCAATTCCCAGTTTTTGGGCTTCCGGGAGGGGACAGTCGGCGTCTAAGCCGGTATCGACAATCTTTTGACAAATGGCTTCTTTAAGGACATAGTTTTTCTCTGGGTCTTCGCGATATTCGGCTACAAGTTCGCGCAGAGAAACTAATTCTTTATATAAACCCGCCCGTCCGTATGACGAAATTAATCCCGAAATTTCATCTGTACTATCAAAAATTGTCAGTAAATTGATGGCGAAGAATGCTGAAGACCGCTATCAAAGTGCATTAGGACTGAAGTTTGATTTAGAAAATTGTCTACATCAGTTACAAGTTTCGGGTAATATTGAAAGTTTTGAAATAGCACAGCATGATGTGTGCGATCGCTTCATCATCTCTGACAAACTCTACGGACGAGAAACCGAAGCAGCCACTTTACTGCAAGCCTTTGAAAGAGTCAGTCTGGGTGCAACAGAAATGATGCTGGTTGCAGGGTTTTCGGGAATTGGAAAAACCGCCGTCGTCAACGAAGTTCATAAACCGATCGTTCGCCAACGCGGCTACTTTATCAAAGGCAAATACGACCAATTTCAACGCAACATTCCTTTGAGTGCTTTTGTCCAAGCATTGCGCGACTTGATGGGGCAATTGCTGAGTGAAAGCGATACTCAATTGTTGCAGTGGAAACAGAAAATCTTGTCTGCTTTAGGTGAAAATGGGCAAGTTTTAATCGATGTCATTCCCGAACTCGAACAGATTATCGGCAAACAGCCAGCAGCCCCAGAACTCAGCGGTAGTGCAGCTTTAAACCGCTTCAACTTGTTATTTAGCAAATTCATAGCCCTGTTCGCGACACAGCAGCATCCTTTAGTAATGTTTCTCGATGACTTGCAGTGGGCAGATTCCGCTTCACTAAGCTTGATGCAAGTGTTGATGAGTCAAAGCGAGATGGGCTATCTGCTGATAATTGGAGCCTATCGGGATAACGAAGTCTTTGCGGCTCATCCCTTAATGCTAATACTTGAGGAGATGAAGAAAGACTTAGCAATCATCAGTACCCTGACTCTAGCTCCATTAAGTCAATCTCATATCGATCGTTTGGTGGCTGACACCCTCAGTTGTGCCACGATCGCAGCACAACCTTTGAGCGAGTTAGTTTATCAAAAAACCAAAGGCAACCCCTTCTTTGCGACCCAATTTCTCAAAGCTTTGCATCAGGATGGCTACATTGCTTATGACTTCAATGTGGGAGATTGGCAGTGCGATATTGCAGCAGTGAAATTGCTCTCGCTAACTGATGATGTAGTACAGTTCATGGCGCTGGAACTGCAAAAGTTGCCCGATGCAACCCAACATGTCCTCAAATTTGCTGCCTGTATTGGCGCTCAATTCGATCTAGAGACATTGGCTATAGTTTCAGAACAATCGCCAACCGATGCCGCAACAGCATTGTGGAAAGCCTTGCAATCAGGCTTGATTTTGCCCACCAGTCAGACTTATAAGTTTTTTCAGTGTACACAACAGTCAGACTCAGAGGATACAGTTAATCCAACCTATCGATTTTTACACGATCGCGTTCAGCAAGCCGCCTATTCGCTGATTCCCAATGACAACAAACAAGCAACCCACCTGCAAATTGGACAGCTACTTCAGCAAAAGCTCTCGGAAACAGAGCAAGCAGAAAAGCTGTTTGATATTGTCGGACACCTGAACCGAGGACGGGCATTACTCACACAACGGAGCGATCTAGAAGTGCTAGCACAACTGAATTTGAAAGCGGGAACGAAAGCCAGAAATGCGACTGCCTATGCTGCTGCAAGGGTTTATCTGCAAACAGGGATAGAGTTACTCCAGCCAGACTGCTGGCTTCATCAGTACGAACTGACGCTAAATCTATATGTAGCCGCCGCCGAAGCCAGTTACTTGAATGGTGACATTGAGGGCATGGAACAGCAAGCCGCATTGGTATTGCAACAGGCACAGACAATTTTCGACAAAGTGAAAATCTCCGAAATTCAAATCGCAGCCCAAATGGCCCAGAGCCAAATATTAGAGGCGATCGCAATCGGAAGAGATGCGCTGAGTCAATTAGGGGTGGATCTCCCCAGTACAGTAGATGAAGCCCAAATCGCCAAAGTGCTAGAAGACCTTGCAAGCCTTGAGGGCAGCAACAATCCATCGGCCCTAGTTAATTTACCCAAAATGAGCGATCGCACCGCCCAAGCCGCGATGCAACTATTAGGAGTGTTGTTTGCACCCATGTTGCTGGGAATGCCAGGTTTACTGCCTCTCTTGGGCGCGACGATGGTGAGGTTGTCGCTTGAGTTTGGCAATGCCCCCGCCTCGACGGTAGGATATGCGCTTCATGGCATGATACTGTGTGCCTTTTTGGGCAAAGTCGAAACAGGCTACAAGTTTGGTAGATTAGCACTCTTGTTGCTGGAACAGTTGAATGCTCAGTCCATGAAGTCCGTGACTCTAGATTTGTTTGGAGCTTTCATTCAACATCACCAGCAAGCGCTCAGAGCAGCGCTACTGACGTTCAAAGATGGCTACACTACTGGCATAGAAACAGGCGATTTTCTCTACGCTGGCTACAATGTATCAGCTTACGCCTGTAATGGGCTTTTCGCAGGTGTAGAGGTGGAGGTGTTGTCATCAGAATTGACGGCTTACAATGCTGTCCTGGCTCAGATGAAACAAGAATCCGCGCATATTTATTCGGATATGGTGTTGCAAACGCTAGAGCATTTGAGACAAACAGTCAGCCAACCCGATTGCTTAACTGGCACTATCTACGATGAAACGGTGATGCTGCCAAAGCACCACCAGGATAACGATCTCACCTCGATCGCCATTGTCTATACCTACAAACTGCTGCTTGCCTACTACTTTGGCAATTATCAGGTTGCTGTGGACTACATCATCCAAGGCAAGTCCTATTTGATGGCAGTATCGGGAATGTTTTTTATTCCGATTTTCCATTTTTATGCTGCGCTCGCTTATCTAGCAATCTACCCCAGCCAGCCAGAATCAGAACAAGCCCAAATCCTTGCTGTTGCCATCACCCATCAAACTGCTCTTTATCAATCGGCGCAAAATGCGCCAATGAATCATTTGCATAAATGGTATCTCGTGGAGGCTGAACGTCATCGAGTTTTGGGTGAAAAGGTCGCAGCCAGTGAATGTTATGACCAAGCCATCAGTCTTGCTCAAGAACATCAGTTCATCAACGAACAAGCCTTAGCCAACGAAAAAGCAGCAAAGTTTTACCTGGAGTGGGGCAAGCAACGCATAGCCCAAGAATACCTGACTGAAGCTTACTACGGTTATGCCCGTTGGGGTGCAAAAGCCAAAGTCGCCGACTTAGAAAAGCGCTACCCGCAACTGCTGGCTGCGATATTACAGCAAACCCGCGCCGCCCTCTGTGTCAACGAAACCGTCTTTGCCTTGGGGACTGTCACATCCACCAGTTCTCCCACTTCTAGTAGTAGTGTCTCAGATACCCTAGATTTAAAAGCGATTCTCAGGGCTTCTCAAACTATTTCAGGTGAAATCGAATTTGAAAAACTACTCTTGGCATTGCTTTCCATTGTCATCGAAAATGCAGGGGCCCAGAAATGCGTGTTTATGCTCTTGCGAGAGGAGCGCCTGTTAATCAAAGGGTTAATTACCACAGCTTCCAAGCCAATTATCTTGCAGAGTCTTCCGATTGAAGATAGCCAAGATATTCCCCACAAGCTAATTTATAAAGTCAAGCATGATAGGCAGACTGTTGTGCTGCTGGATGCAAGTGCCGATCCGACTCTCGCCAACGATCCTTATATTATCCGCCAGCAGCCGAAAAGTATCTTGTGCAGCCCAATTTTGCATCAAGGTAAGTTGATGGGCATTTTATATCTAGAAAATAATTTAACAACCGGGGCATTTAGTGACGATCGCGTGGAATTACTCAACTTACTTTGCGCTCAAGCTGCTATTTCTTTAGAAAATGCTCAACTTTATGAACGAGAACAGGAAAAATCTCAGTCATTACAAGTATCGCTAGAAAAATTACAAAAAACTGAAGCATCTCTAGCTAAGGAAAGAGAGTTTTTGAATGCCATTATTCACAATATTACTGATGGAATTGTTGTCTGCGATGCTAGTGGAAGTTTGACTCTATTTAACAAAGCAACTCGTGAATTTCATGGCTTACCAGTGGAATCATTACCGCCAGAACAATGGGCAGAATATTTTTCACTCTATCAACCTGATGGTCAAACACCCTTATCAACAACGGAAATTCCTCTGTTTCGTGCTTTGCAGGGAGAAATCGTTGAAAATGCCGAAATGGTAATTGCACCTAAGCAAGGTTCTCGGAGAAGTTTGTTAGCTAGCGGACAAGCAATCTTCGATCCTTGGGGTAACAAAGTTGGTGCAGTAGTTGTGATGCGAGATATTAGCGATTGCAAAATCGCAGAACTTGCCTTACAACAAAAATCAGTGGAATTAGAACAAGCATTACATAACTTACAAAACGCTCAATTACAAATAATCCAAAGTGAAAAAATGTCGGCTTTAGGTAATTTAGTAGCGGGAGTAGCGCATGAAATGAATAACCCCCTTGGTTTTATCGCTGCCAGTCTCCTTGAAACTAAACCTACTATTGCCGAACTAATCGAACACTTGCAACTCTATCAAGAAACTTTCCCCAACCAGAGCGAAGAAATCCTCGACCATGCCGAAGAAATCGATCTAGAATATACCTTAGAAGACTTACCTAAGATTGTAAATTCTATGTCGGCGGCGTGTGAAAGGCTGAAAAATATTAGCACCAGTTTACGCACTTTTTCCCGTACCGATCGAGATTACAAAGTGCCATTTAATATCCATGAAGGTATCGATAGTACACTGTTAATTCTCAAACATCGCCTGAAAGCAAACGACCAACGTCCAGCGATTGAAGTTGTAACTAACTACGAAAATTTATCGCAAATTAAATGTTTTCCTGGACAACTCAATCAAGTGTTTATGAATATTTTGGCGAATGCTATTGATGCCTTGGATGAATCGAACACTGGGCGCAGTTTTGAAGAGATCCAAGCCAATCCAAACCGCATTACTATTACTACTTCCATAAAAGATAATTGTGTAAAAATTGCCATTACTGATAATGGTAAGGGGATGAATCAATCAGTCAAATCAAAGATATTTGACCATTTATTTACGACTAAAGCAGTGGGGAAAGGGACGGGATTAGGATTAGCGATCGCCCGCCAGATTGTAGTGGAAAGACATGGTGGTAGCATTGAGGTGCAATCTGAGGTCAATCAGGGAACTGAATTCTCGATCCAATTGCCCATTCAGGGTTAATATTAGCAGCAGAAAATTTTGGTTGTTAGTGAAGTGCCAAAGCCAACTGTCCCCTTTTCGGTAGCTGACCGATCAAACGCTATCCCTCTTCTGTCATTCTCCGAAAAGCCTTGCGTTTTCTAAATCCTAGAGCGTAGATGGAGTAAGCAATCATGCCATTTTTTCTGAGGAGAAATTTTAAGAGATCCGAAATGGGTCAAAATGCGATCGCCAACCCCCGCATAGCTCAGCATACCTTGTTTTTAGGAATTATTAATTCTACGAAAAACCGGAAAGTGACAGAAGAGGGATACCGTTAAACTGTTGGCAGTCCTATTAAGAAAGGAGCGATAAGTCTCAATTGACTCACCACTCCCTCAGTAAAACCCGATTTAGACTTTAGTATTCTGGAACCGAAGCATCTACTTCGCGACTCCAAGCAGTAATTCCGCCCTTCACGTTTGTTCCTTCGATACCTGCGGCTTTGAGAAGCCCTAGGGCTTTAGCCGAACGACCGCCCATCTTACAATGAGCAATTAACTTGTGACCGTTGAGCAACTCTTTAACTTGCTCAACCCCCGTTCCGTTCTCAATATCCGGTAGCGGAACCAAGACAGAACCGGGAATTTTAGCAATTTCGTATTCATTGGGGTTGCGAACATCCAACAGCACAAAATCCTTCGCGCCGCTGTCAATGAGTTGCTTGAGTTCTTGAACCGTCATCTCTGGGAGAGACGCTTGTTGTTGTGCTTCTGCCATTTTTGCTTGAGGAATGCCACAAAATTCTTCGTAGTCAATCAGTTTTTCGATAACCGGGCGTTCGGGGTTCGGTA
>JAAHGE010000070.1 GCA_010672635.1 Desertifilum sp. SIO1I2
TCAACTCCCCTCTTCCCCAACCCCCAACTCCCAATTCCCTTCTTCCCCAACCCCCAACTCCCAACTCCCTTCCTTCCCCCCATCTCCCCACCTCCCCATCCCCCCACCCTCTTCACTCAGCACTCAGCACTTTAAACTCAGCACTTAGAAATGGAACTGCATCTACTCCTGGATACCTTAGCAAACCAAAGCGTTAAACTCGCGGCCCAAGACAATAGCTTAGAGATTAATGCACCCAAAGGCGCAATTACTCCAGAATTGCGCCACTGGTTAGGCCATTATAAATCTGAAATTCTGGCTCTATTGCAACAGAAACAGGAGCAGACTCGCTTACCCGTTATTGTGCCGCAGCCGCAGTTGCGTTACGAACCGTTCCCTTTGACGGATATGCAATACGCGTTTTGGGTCGGGCGCAGCGGCGTGTTAGAACTGGGTGATGTTGCCAATCATGGTTACTACGAAATTGAGGGTCAAGATCTCGATTTAGACCGCTTGAATTGGGCTTTGCAACAACTGATCCAGCGCCATGATATGTTACGGGCGATCGTGCTTCCCGACGGACAGCAACAGGTGTTATCGGAAGTACCACCCTATCAAATGTCGATTGTAGACTTGCGGGGCGTGGATGCGGCAACGGTAGCCGCGAAATTAAAGACTATTCGCGATCGCCTTTCTCACCAAGTCGTCCCGGTCGATCGCTGGCCTTTATTTGAGTTTAGCGCCACGCGCCTTGATGGGGGGCGGGTGCGCTTGCATATTAGTTATGACTTGCAAGTATTTGATGCTTGGAGTTTATTCCGCCTGTTCGATGAGTGGTTTTTGCTCTATCAAAATCCCCAGGCCAGTTTACCCGCGCTAGAGTTATCTTTTCGAGATTATGTCTTGGCTTTGCAAGGGTTGCAGGAAACCGAATGGTTTGTGCGATCGCAAAACTACTGGCTGAGTCGCCTCGACAGCCTGCCCCCTGCCCCAGACTTGCCCCTAGCGAAAACGCCCCAAGAATTGCAACATCACCGCACCCAACGCTACGAAGCCAAACTGGAAGCCACGGTTTGGGCGCAGCTTAAACAGCGTGCCTCCCAAGCCGGTTTAACCCCATCGGGGGTGCTTTTGGCAGCTTTTGCTGAAATTCTGACGTTGTGGGGCAAGAATCCGCAATTTACGATCAATCTGGCGCTGTTTAATCGCCTACCCCTCCACCCGCAAGTCAACGATCTGCTAGGGGATTTCACCTCTGTTACCCTCCTCGCCGTTGACAATAGCCAAGCCGAACCGTTTCAGCAACGCGCCATCCGCTTGCAGCAACAACTGTGGCGCGACTTAGAGCATCGCCATTTTAGCGGAGTGCGAGTCGTGCGAGAACTCGCCCGCCGTCGGGGAAGCGCCCCTAGCGCTATGCCCATTGTGTTTACCAGTACCATTGGCTTCAATTCCCTAGGACAAGAAACCCTCACCTTTAGTCACTTTGGCGAGATGGTGTACGGCATTAGCCAAGCCTCGCAAGCCTGGATGGATATTCAAGTTTGGGAAGAAAAAGGGACGCTGACGTTTAACTGGGATGTGGTGGCGGAACTGTTTCCGCAAGGGTTAATTGAGGCGATGTTTAGCGCCTACCAGCAGTTGTTGCAACAACTCGCCACCTCAGAGTTAGTTTGGACAAACCCCTCGCGTCAACTGCTTCCCCCGGATCGACTTGCCCAACGGGAAGCGGCGAATGCGACAGACGCCCCCATTTCAGACGCCTTACTCCAGGTATTATTTGCCCAACAGGTATCGGTGCAACCGCAGCATCGCGCTGTAGTTTCGGCTCAGCGGACGTTAACTTATCAACAATTGTATGACTTTGCCCAACAAGTGGGTCATCGCTTGCGTCGGCTTGGGGTTGCGCCGAACCATCCAGTCGCCGTAGTGATGGAGAAGGGATGGGAACAAGTGGTTGCTGTTTTTGGGATTTTAACGGCGGGTGGGGCTTACGTGCCGATCGATCCCAGCTTACCGCGCGATCGCCTCTACTATCTCTTAGAAAATAGCAACGCCCAGATTATCCTCACCCAAACTCATCTCCAGGATCGCCTAGAAGTTCCCCCAGGGGTAACGCGCCTGTGCGTGGAAGACTGCACCTCAGAAAGCACAACGCCTTTATCCCCCATCCAAACTCCGGATGACCTTGCCTACATTATTTATACGTCAGGGTCTACAGGTTTGCCCAAAGGCGTGATGATTACCCATCGCAATGTCGCGAATATGGTGGTTTATACTAACCAGCGGTTTCAGGTGGGTTGCCAAGATGCCATTTTAGGGGTAACGGCGCTCAACCACGACCTCTCGGTTTATGATATTTTTGGCTTGCTAAGTGCTGGCGGGACGTTGGTTCTCCCCGATGCCAGTCAGGTAAAAGATCCCAAGCATTGGGCGGAGTGGTTGCAGCGCGAACCCATTACCCTGTGGAATTCTGTTCCGCCGATGATGGAAATGTTGGTGGAGGGCGCTGAGGCTTCTTTACCTCATTTACGGTTAGCTATTTTAGGCGGCGACTGGCTGCCGGTGAGTTTGCCCAACCGCATCCAAGCGTTAGCGCCTAACGTGCAAGTGCTGAGTATTGGCGGGCCGACAGAAACGACGGTTTGGAATATTGGCTATCTCGTGACGGCGGTTGATCCTAGTTGGAAGAGTATTCCCTACGGCAAACCGATGGCCAATTCTAAATACTATATCTTGAATTCGGCGTTGGCAGATTGTCCGGTTTGGGTTCCCGGCGAGATGTACTGCGCGGGGGTGCAAGTAGCAAAAGGCTATTGGCGCAACCCAGAAAAGACGCAAGCTAGTTTCATCACCCATCCCCGCACGGGGGAACGCCTGTATCGGACGGGCGATGTGGGGCGATATCTACCCGATGGCAATATTGAGTTTTTAGGGCGGGCAGATTTTCAGATTAAAATTCGCGGCTACCGCATTGAAGCCGGGGAGGTGGAAGCGGCGTTGCTGCAACATCCCGCAGTTCGGGCGGCGGTGGTGATGGCGATGGGCGAGTCATCGAGTCAAGCCCGTTTGGTGGCTTATCTCGTTCCCCAGGAAAAATCGTCGCTCAATTTAGCGGAGTTAGGCGATTTTCTCAAGCAAAAATTACCCGATTATATGATACCTTCGGGGTTTGCTGTGTTAGAAGCTTTTCCCCTATCGGCTAATGGCAAAATCGATCGGCGACAGCTAGCACAACAGAATACTGAACTTAAAAAGGTGGAAGCTTGCTATGTTGCTCCTAAAAGCGATTTGGAACGCCAAGTGGTTGAAGCCGTTCAATCTGCCTTGGGGATTGAAAAGGTTGGAATTAATGATAATTTCTTTGACTTGGGTGGTAATTCTTTATTACTCACAAAGATTTATCGCAAGCTGTCAGAGTTACTCCCTAATCGAGTACAATGTCTAACATTAATGGATTTGTTCAAATATCCAACAACGCGAGCCTTAGTTCAATATCTCAGCGCGGATTCTAGCTTTTCTGCTTCAGAGCCAAGTTCAGGACGAGAGCAGCAAATTCTTCAAGGTAAGAGTCGGCTTCAGAAAAGATTCGCACAATCCCGAATATCCAAACAATAGCAGCTCCTTACTCACCTCTTTTTCGTTTGAAAGAGAGCCTAAAAATATTAATTTTAGTACAATGAATGCTCCCAGGACTGGATTAGAAATTGCCATTATTGGACTGTCAGGGCGCTTTCCTGAGAGTCAAAACTTGGAGGACTTCTGGCAAAAGATTAAAGCGGGCAAACGACTCATCAAACCGTTTAGCCAAGGTTCTCAAAAATTTGGCGCAATCTTAGAAAATATTGATCAATTTGATGCTAATTTCTTTGGATTTAGTCCCAGAGAAGCCGAAATCCTCGACCCGCAGCATCGCCTATTTCTCGAATGTGCTTGGGAAGCCTTAGAGAATGCGGGATATGATAGCGAACAAACTGAAAAATTGATTGGCGTTTATGCCGGAGTAGGAATGGGAACGTACCTATTCCACAATCTCTATCCCCATCCTGGTTTAGTGGAATCCCAAGGCTTTTTACAAACCCTGATTTCCACCGATAAAGATTACGTCCCAACGCGGGTTTCCTATAAGTTAAATCTGACAGGGCCGAGTATCAGCGTGGGAACGGCATGTTCGAGTTCTCTGGTGGCGGTGCATTTAGCCTGCCAAAGCCTGTTAAGCGGGGAATGCGACATGGCACTAGCGGCGGGCGTTTCCATCAAAGTTCCCCAAAACGAACGCACCCTTTCCCCAGAAGGGATTATTTCACCTGATGGCGAATGTCGCGCCTTTGACGCGCGGGCGAATGGAACCGTTGGGGGGAATGGGGTTGGGGTTGTGGTGTTGAAGCGATTAGAAGAGGCATTGAACGATCGCGATCGCATCTATGCTGTCATTAAAGGGTCTGCGATCGATAACGACGGTTCCCAAAAAGTCGGGTACACCGCCCCCAGCCAAGCCGGACAAACCCGCGCCATCCAAGCCGCGCATCTGATGGCGGAAGTGGAACCGGAAACCATTACTTACCTGGAAGCCCACGGAACCGGAACCCCTTTAGGCGATCCCATCGAAGTTGCAGCGATGACAGCGGCGTTTGGCACCTCGCAAACCCAATTTTGCGCTATTGGTTCCGTCAAAACCAATGTCGGACATTTAGACGCCGCCGCTGGAATTGTGGGTTTAATTAAAACCGCCCTCGCCCTCCACGAAAAGGTTTTACCCCCCAGCCTCAACTTTGAGACGCCAAACCCGCAAATTGACTTTGCCAACAGTCCATTTTATGTCAATACTCAACTTACTCCTTGGGAGACTGGCACTTTCCCGCGTCGCGCCGGGGTGAGTTCCTTTGGCTTTGGTGGAACCAACGTCCACGCCGTTTTAGAAGAAGCGCCGGAATTATCCCCAGTCAGTCCTTCTCGATCCTGGCAGTTACTGACCCTTTCTGCCAAAACAGAGGCGGCTTTAGAACGCGCCACAGCCAATTTAGGGGAATATCTGCACCAGCAACCCGACTTAGATTTAGCTGATGTTGCCTATACTCTGCATTTAGGTCGCCGCGCCTTTGAATATCGTCGGTTCGCCGTGGTTTTCAACCGGGCGGACGCCATTCAACAGTTAGGATCGCTTGGAACGGGCCGTGCAGACTCCAACCCTAGTGTCGTCTTCATGTTTACCGGACAGGGTTCGCAGTACGCAAACATGGGGCGAGAACTCTACGAGAAAGAAGCCATTTTTCGGGAAACTTGCGATCGCGCCTTCTCTTTCCTCCAATCTCATTGTGGCTTAGACTTGCGTTCCGTTCTCTACTCAGACGCGGCTGAACAACTGCAACAAACCGCCATTGCTCAACCCGCTTTATTTGTGGTTGAATACGCCTTGGCTCAATTGTGGATGTCTTGGGGCATTCAACCAACTGCCCTGATCGGTCATAGTATTGGGGAATATGTCGCCGCCACGCTAGCCGGAGTCTTTTCCTTAGAAGACGCGTTAACCCTCGTCACCCGGCGCGGTCAATTGATGCAGCAGCAGCCCCCAGGCGCGATGCTGGCGGTGAGTTTGGCAGCGGACGAGATCCACCTCATGCTGCCCGGTCAACTCTCTGTTGCCGCCAGTAACAGCCCCAAAGCCTGCGTGATTTCCGGCCCGGAGGCAGAGATAGCCCAACTTGCTGCCCAACTTGCCCAACAGGACATTCCGACGCGGCGCTTGCAGACTTCCCACGCCTTCCACTCAGCGATGATGGATGAGATCGTTGCACCGTTTGCAGACTGCGTTCGCCAAGTTGCCTTAAACGCGCCGCAAATTCCCCTGATTTCCAATGTCACCGGAACCTGGTTAACCGCCCAGCAAGCCACCGATCCGCATTACTGGGGACAACACCTGCGCCAGGGAGTGCAATTTGCACCGGGAATTGCGGAGTTATTATCAGATTCGCAACGCCTATTTTTAGAAGTGGGGCCGGGGCGCACCTTAACCACCCTCGTCAAGCAACAAGCCCCCCAATGCACCGTTCTGCCTTCGCTGCCCCATCCCAAAGAGCCGCAATCAGAAATTGGCTTTATCTTAAATACATTGGGCAAACTGTGGCTGGCTGGCGTTCGCGTAGATTGGCAGGGCTTCCACCGGGAGGAGACGCGCCGCCGGGTACCGCTTCCCAGCTATCCCTTTGAACGCCAGCGTTATTGGATCGATCCGCCTGCTGAGGCAGCCCTAACCCGTTTGACGAAAAAGCGGGAGATTGGGCAATGGTTCTATCTTCCTTCGTGGCAGCGATTCGCGAAGCGTTCGCGCAGCGTCTCCACCGGAGAATCCCTGTGGGAATCGCGCTTTCTCCCTTCTTCCTCAGAATCCTCGGCTTGCGTGTTGGTGTTTGTCGATGAGGAAGGATTTGGCGATCGCATTCTCTCATCATTCTCAACTGGGACAGCCTTTGTCGTCAAAGTTGGCTCAGAATTTGCTCAACTTGATGAATTCACCTATACCTTGAATCCCGATCGTCGAGAAGATTATGCCACCTTACTGGCACACCTTTCTCGCTTGGGGCAATTTCCCACTCAGATTTTGCATTTGTGGAATTACACCCAAACCCATCCCAACTTTGAACAGGCGCAAACTCTCGGTTTCTATAGCTTGCTGCATTTAGCGCAGGCATTGGGAGACCAACCAGAATTATCTATTTTAGTCGTTTCCAGTGGCTTGCAAGATGTCATGGGCACCGAAGATTTAGCCCCCGCTAAAGCAACGCTACTGGGTGCAGTTCAGGTCATTTCCCAAGAATATCCTAATCTTCGCTGCCGCAGCCTCGATCTTGAAGGGGGAGAACTTTCTGATAAACAGGTGCATCAGTTACTGGCAGAACTCGCCAGCGACTCTACCGAACGCATTATTGCCTATCGCCAGCAATATCGCTGGGTGCAACGGTTTGAACCGATTGAGCTGACGGATAACAGCGTTGAATGTTCTCGTTGGCGACAGGGAGGGGTTTACTTAATTGTCGGTGGCTTAGGCAGGATTGGCAGCGCGATCGCGCAATTCCTCGCCCAGACGTATCAAGCCAAATTAATTCTAACGGGACGTTCGGGCGATCGCCTGAACCCCAGCCAAGCCGAAACCCTGCACGCCCTAGAAGCTGCCGGGGCAGAAGTCTTGATTGTGCAAGCAGATGTAGCCAACCTCGAACAGATGCGTTCTTGCGTGCAACAAGCCGAAACGCGCTTTGGTACTCTCAATGGCGTTATTCACGCGGCGGGTATGGTTGGCGATAGTCTATTTTGTCCGATTCCCCAAATTGATGAAGCGGCGGTAGAACTGCATTTTCGTCCCAAAATTCAGGGACTAGAAGTGCTGCAAACCCTATTGCAAGATCGAACCCTCGATTTCTGCTTGCTGTGTTCTTCCCTTTCTAGCGTATTGGGGGGATGGGGAACTGCGGCCTATAGTGCAGCTAACTTATATATGGATGCTTGGGCGTGCCAGCAAAACCGCAATGCCCGTTTCCCTTGGATCGTTGTGAATTGGGATATTTGGGAGGGAAGCGTCACCTCCAGTTTGGCAGAATTTGCCCTAACTCCAACCGAAGGGTTAGACGCCCTGCAACGCATCCTATCTCAACCAGAGTTAGATCGCGTTATTGTTTCCACGGCAGATTTAAAGACACGCCTGCACCAAGCCTATCGAGTGCAACCGCCAGAAAAACCGCCGTTGCATGTTAGAACTCAACTCCCGGCTTCCTACCTTGCCCCCCGCACTCCCTTAGAGGAACTATTAGTTCGCCTTTGGGAAGACTTGTTAGGCATTCAGCCCATCGGCGTTGGCGATAACTTCTTTGAACTCAACGGCGACTCGCTGCTAGCCACGCGATCGATTTCGCAGATAGAAGCGCAAACTCAAATCAAACTCCCCATTCAACAACTGTTTGAAACCCCCACCATTGCCGGGTTAGCAGAATATCTCGAAACCGTGCGTTCCCTGAACCAACAACTGCAACCCTTGACCCTAACCGCCGCCCTAGCTTATGAGGAGGGCGAACTATGAACAGTCTAGAAGCGCTTTTAACCCGTCTTTCTCAACTTCAAGTCAAAATTTGGGTCGAGGGCGACAAGCTGCGTTACAGCGCCCCAGAAGGCGTGCTGACGGCAGAACTGAAACAGCAATTGCGCGATCGCAAACTCGAAGCGATCGCCCGCTTGCAGCAGTCAGCCCCCATTCTCCCCACCCCTAGAAATGCGCCGCTACCCCTGTCGTTTGCCCAACAGCGGGGTTGGTTCCTCGCCCAACGGGAGGGAGACAGCGCCCTTTCTAACCTAGCGGTGCAATTAACCATTCGCGGTTCTCTCTCAGTGGCGGGTTTGGAACGCAGCTTGCAGGCGATTATTCAGCGTCACGAGATTTTGCGAACGACGCTACCGGAAAGGGAGGGAATTCCCGTGCAAGAGATTGCGCCTAGGGTTCCCTTGACTCTGCAAGCGATTCCCGCTTCCCGCGATCAAGTGGAACAACAGATTCAGCAAGCGGTGCATCAACCGTTCCATCTAGAGACTGAGGTTCCCTTTCGCATCCAGCTATGGCAAACAGGCGAATCTGAGTATCTCTTGCTGCTGGTAATGCATCACCTGGTTTCTGATGGTTGGTCGATGGGGGTGCTATTTCGCGAGTTAAACCTGCTGTATGCTGCCTTTACCCAGGGACAACCCCCAGCCTTACCGCCGCTACCTATTCAGTATGCAGATTATGCCGTTTGGCAGCACCAAACATTTAACGCCACCTTCCTCGCTACAGAACTCGCCTATTGGCAGCAACAATTACAAGGCGCACCCGCTAGATTAACATTGCCCGCAGATCGCCTGCGCCAGGGAGTGCAAACCTACCGGGGGACGACTGAGACGGTGGTTCTCTCGTCATCCTTAACCGCAGCGCTGAAAACCTTTAGCCAGCAAATGGGCGTGACGCTATTTATG
Source organism: Desertifilum sp. SIO1I2 (assembly GCA_010672635.1). Classification (GTDB taxonomy): domain Bacteria; phylum Cyanobacteriota; class Cyanobacteriia; order Cyanobacteriales; family Desertifilaceae; genus Desertifilum. The sequence continues at coordinate 8,974 of JAAHGE010000070.1, forward strand.
ACGCTGCTAGCGGCGTTTAAGGTGCTGCTGTATCGTTATAGCGGACAAACCGATCTAGTGGTGGGAACGCCTGTCGCCAATCGCAACCGCGTGGAGTTGGAAGGGTTAATTGGGTTTTTCATTAACCCCTTGGCGTTGCGAACGGACTTATCGGGAGATCCGAGTTTTCGGGAACTCTTAGGGCGGGTGCGCCAGGTGACATTGGGGGCTTACGCCCATCAGAATCTACCGTTTGAAAAGTTGGTGGAAGCGCTGCAACTGCCGCGAGATCCCGGTTATTCGCCCCTGTTTCAGGTGATGTTTGTTTTGCAAAATGCGATTTCGGTGGCGGATATTCAGTTACCGGGTTTGGAGGTTAGTCACGCGCGGGTAGATACGGAAACCTCGCAGTTCGATCTGACGCTGGATCTGATTGAAGAGCGAACGGAAATTCGCGGTAAGGTTGAATATAATACCGACTTGTTCGATCGCGAAACGATTGTGAGGGCGATCGCGCATTGGCAAACCTTACTTGCTGCCATTGTCGCCGATCCCGATCGGCAGATTTCCCGCTTACCGCTGTTAACCGCCACAGAACAGCAACAACTCCAAGCTTGGAACCCGCCCCCCGTTGCGCCTGTGGGCTGTCTTTTAGAGCAATTTACCGCCCAAGTGGTAGCCAAGCCCGATGCTGTCGCCATCGAGAGTGGGGAAGAAAAACTCACCTATGGGGAATTAAACGCCAAAACCAATCAACTCGCCCGTTACTTGCAACAGTTGGGGGTACAACCCGATACTTTGGTGGGGGTTTGCTTAGGGCGATCGCCTCTACAAATTATCGCAATTCTGGCCATTCTCAAAGCAGGCGGGGCTTACGTTCCCCTCGATCCGGCCTACCCCACAGAACGCCTCAGCTTTATCTTATCGGACGCTCAGATTTCCCTGGTTTTGACGCAAACCGATATTGTTAACAGACTACCTGCGGAAAACCTACATTATCTTTATTTAGATACCGAAGCGTCGGCTATTGCTACACAAGCCTCAGATAACTTTGAAAACCGGGCAACCGCCAGCCACCTCGCCTATATTATCTACACCTCCGGTTCCACGGGCAAACCCAAAGGCGTCGCCATTGAACGGCACTCTTTAGCGAATTATACCGAAGCCGCGATCGCAGCTTACCAGATTGCTAGGGGCGATCGCGCTCTCCAATTTGCCTCCATTAGCTTTGATGCCGCCGCCGAAGAAATCTTTCCCACCCTCCTCCAAGGCGCAACCCTGGTATTGCGAACTGAGGAAATGCTCAGTTCCATCTCCCAATTCCTGCAAACCTGCCAAGCGTGGCAAATAACTGTCCTCGACTTACCCACCGCCTTCTGGCATCAACTGGTGGCTGAGTTACCCGCCCTCCGCCTCCCCGACAGCCTGCGCCTCGTCATTATTGGGGGCGAAGCCGCACTTCCCGAAGCCCTCGCCACCTGGCATCAGTATGCCTCCCCCGATATCCGCCTCGTCAATAGTTACGGCCCCACAGAAGCCACCATTGTCACCACCCTATGCGACTTGTCGCCCTCTGTAACCGGGGTTCCCATTGGCAAACCCGTGCGGAACGCCCAAACCTACGTCCTAGATGCCCAGTTGCAGCCCGTCCCCATCGGCATTCCCGGAGAACTTTATATTGGGGGAAGAGGCATCGCGCGGGGATATCTCAACCGCCCCGACTTAAGTGCAGAACGGTTTATCTCCAACCCTTTTCAACCGGGAACCCGCCTTTATCGTACAGGCGATCGCGTTCGCTACCGTCGGGATGGTAACTTAGAATTCCTCGGCAGAATTGACCATCAAATTAAGCTGCGCGGCTTCCGCATCGAGTTAACCGAAATTGAAACCACCCTGCGCCAGCATCCCCAGGTTGACGACGCCGTGGTTCTGGTTCAGTCCGAACAACAGCAGCTTATCGCCTATGTTGTCAGTCCCGTTCAACCTGCCGAACTGCGACAATTTTTAATCCCGCTTCTCCCCGCCTACATGGTGCCGAGCGCCTTTATTTGCTTAGACAAGCTCCCCCTCACCCCTAGCGGCAAAGTCGATCGCAAAGCCCTGCCAGCCCCCGATCCGCAGCATTTTCTAGGGGAGCGATCGCTAATTGCCCCGGCGAACCCCACCGAAGAGTTGCTGGCGGGAATTTGGGCTGAAATTCTCCAAATTCCTGAAATTAGCCGAGATGATAACTTCTTTGAGTTAGGCGGTCATTCCCTGCTGGCGACGCGCGTCATTTCCCAAGTCCGCCAAGTCTTCGCAGTTGAGATTTCCCTACGCACCCTGTTTGAGTCTCCCACCTTGGCTCAATGGGCGCAAGTCATTACCCAAGCCTCCCAAAACCATCAGGACTTACCCCTAATTCCCACTCCAAGAAGCGAAAGCGTTCCCCTCTCCTTTGCCCAGCAGCGGTTGTGGTTCCTGGCTCAGTTGGAACCCCACAGCACCGCCTATAATCTTTGCGGGGCGGTTCGCTTGGATGGGGCATTAAACCGGGAAGCCTTAACCCAAAGCTTTAACGAAATTGTCCGCCGCCACGAAAGCCTTCGCACCACCTTTCACACCGTTGACGGACGCCCGGTTGCAACTATCGCCCCGCAAGAACCGCTAGCCATTCCCCAGATAGAACTCTCGGAAACTGAAGTCCAGTCCTATCTAGAACAAGAGGCGCAAACCCCCTTCGACTTAACTCAGTCTCCCCTATTGCGGGTGAAGGTACTGAAACTGGGCGAACAGTCTCATATTCTGCTACTGGCGATGCACCATATTGCCTCGGATGGGTGGTCGCGGGGGATTTTGGTGCAAGAATTGGCGGTACTGTATCGCGCTTTCTGCCAAAACCAACCCTCTCCCTTAGCGGAACTGCCCCTTCAGTATGCAGACTTTGCCGTTTGGCAGCGTCAATGGTTGCAAGGAGAGGTTCTCGCCTCCCAGTTGGCTTACTGGCAGCAGCAACTTGCCGGAGTGAGTAGCCTGCTAGCCCTACCGACAGACTTCCCGCGCCCGGTGGTGCAGCGCTACCAGGGGAAGGTGCGGGTTCTCTCATTCTCTCTCGAACTCAGTCGCGCCCTCAAAACTCTCAGCCAGCAAACGGGCAGCACGTTATTTATGGTGCTGCTGGCGGTCTTTAATCTGCTGTTATCCCGCTATACTCGCAGTACGGATATTGTAGTCGGTTCCCCGATTGCCAATCGCAATCGCGCTGAGATTGAGGGGTTGATTGGTTTCTTTGTCAATACGCTGGTATTGCGGACGGATGTATCGGGAAACCCAACGTTTCGGGAATTGCTGGCGCGGGTACGCGAGGTGACGCTGGGGGCTTATGCTCATCAAGATTTACCGTTTGAACAGTTGGTAGAAGTTCTGAAGCCGGAACGTCATTTAAGCCACGCGCCGCTATTTCAAGTGATGTTTAGCTTGCAGAATGCGGCGAATGTCCAGATGGAATGGCCGGGTTTAAAGCAAAGTCCGGTTGAGTTGACTAGCCATCATGCTAAGTTCGATCTCAATGTTTCTCTAGAAGAGACGCCTACGGGGTTAGTTGCGCGTTTTGAGTACAACACGGATTTATTTCAAGCGGCGACAATTGACCGCATGGCGGGACATTTACAGCAATTATGCGCTGAAGTGGTTGCCCAACCCGATGCTTGTCTCTCGACTCTCCCCCTCCTCACTCCCGCAGAACAGCATCAGCTTCTAGTGGAATGGAATAACACCCAGGTGGACTATCCTCAACAAGGATGTCTGCATCATTGGGTAGAAGCGCAAGTTGAAAAGACTCCCGATGCAGTTGCAATTGTCTTTGAAAACCACTCTCTCACCTATCGACAACTCAATCTTAAAGCCAACCAACTCGCCCATCATCTCCAATCTCTCGGCGTTGGAGTCGAAACCTTAGTTGGAGTCTGTACAGAACGTTCCCTAGAGATGGTTATCGCACTATTCGCCATCCTCAAAGCCGGTGCAGCTTACGTTCCCTTCGACCCCACTTATCCCAAAGCCAGATTAACATTCATGTTGCA
>JAAHGE010000700.1 GCA_010672635.1 Desertifilum sp. SIO1I2
GGGAGGAAGAGGGAAGTTAGTGCTGAGTGCTGAGTGAGTTCCGAGTTCCGAGTGGAGAATAGAGTGCTGAGTCTAAAGTTCCCCCCATCTCCCCATCTCCCCATCCCCCCACCCCCCCATCTCCCCATCTCCCCATCCCCCCATCTCCCCATCCCCCCACCTCCCCAACCCCCAACTCCCAATTCCCAACTCCCTTCTTCCTTTTTGAGGGATAATAGAAAATCCTGAAGCGCAATTGGCTTCACTGCGTCCTTAGCGTTGACTTTCTTTCCCATCTAATTTCTAGCTAAACTTCTTTAGATCCATGCGTACCCACTATTGCGGCGAAATTCGAGCAAACCACGTTGGCGAAACTGTCACCCTTTGCGGTTGGGTGGATCGTCGCCGCGATCATGGTGGAGTGATATTCCTCGATTTGCGCGATCGCTCTGGCGTGGTGCAAATTGTCAGCGATCCCCAACGAACCCCCGATTCTTATCATCTGGCGGAAACGCTGCGAAATGAATATGTCTTGCAAATTACCGGCAAAGTCAGCCAGCGCCCTGAAGATTCGTTGAACTCTAAGCTTCCCACAGGCGAAATTGAGATTTACGCCGAACAGATTCAACTCCTGAATGCCATTCACAAGCAAATGCCGTTTGCGATGTCGGATGCAGAGGCGGTGCGCGAAGAGTTGCGTTTAAAGTATCGCTATTTAGACTTGCGGCGCGATCGCATGAGCCGTAATTTGCAACTGCGCCATCAAGTGGTAAAAGCCATGCGGCGCTACCTGGAAGATGAGTATCAGTTTATTGAAGTTGAAACGCCCATCTTAACCAAATCTACTCCAGAAGGCGCGAGAGATTATCTGGTTCCGAGTCGTGTCAACCCCGGCGAGTGGTTTGCTTTACCCCAATCTCCCCAACTATTTAAGCAATTGTTGATGGTATCGGGGTTTGACCGTTACTATCAGATTGCGCGTTGTTTCCGCGATGAAGACTTGCGGGCGGATCGCCAACCCGAATTTACCCAGCTTGACATGGAAATGAGTTTCATGTCGCAAGAGGAAATTATTAACCTGAATGAGGGATTGGTTTGTCATATCTTTAAGAGCGTCAAGGATATTGATTTACCGCGTCCTTTTCCCCGCTTAACCTATGCTGAAGCAATGGCGAAGTATGGCAGCGATAAACCCGATACGCGCTTTGGGCTAGAGTTGGTGGATGTTTCCGACTTGTTGAAGGATTCTGGGTTTAAGGTATTTGCAAGCGCGATCGCCTCTGGTGGAGTCGTGAAAATCCTCCCCATCCCCAATGGTAACGACCAAATTTCCAACGTTCGCATCAAACCCGGTGGCGACTTATTCAAAGAAGCCGCAGAAGCCGGGGCGAGAGGACTCGCTTATATCCGCGTGCGCGACGATGGCGAAATCGATACCATTGGCGCAATTAAAGACAACCTATCCGAAGAACAAAAACAAGAACTTCTGCGCCGTACCAACGCACAACCGGGGCACCTGTTACTTTTTGCCGCAGATCGCACCGAAATTGTCAATAAAACCCTCGATCGCTTGCGCCTTACCATTGGCGAACAGTTGGGCTTAATTGACAAAACCAAACTGAATCTGTTGTGGGTGACAGACTTCCCGATGTTTGAATGGAACGCCGACGAAAAGCGCCTAGAAGCCTTACACCACCCCTTCACCGCCCCTAACCCCGAAGATATCAACGACTTGAAAACCGCACGGGCGCAAGCCTATGATTTGGTTCTCAACGGCACAGAAATCGGCGGTGGAAGCCTGCGGATTTATCAGCGAGAAGTCCAAGAACGGGTATTTGAAGCCATTGGTTTAACCGAAGAAGAAGCGCGGAGTAAATTTGGTTTCCTCCTCGAAGCCTTTGAATATGGTACTCCCCCCCACGGCGGCATTGCTTACGGTTTAGATCGCTTAGTAATGCTAATTGCAGGTGAAGATTCCATCCGCGATGTAATCGCTTTTCCGAAGACTCAGCAAGCCCGTTGCTTGTTAACCGATGCGCCTTCCGGGGTGGATCTCAAGCAGTTGAAGGAATTGCAAGTTCAGTCTACCCATAAGCCCAAAGCTTAATGCAGACAAGATTGTCCGTTAGATGGGGTTCAACTCCCCGTCTAATGGCTGAATTTCTTGTAGGATGGGTAGAGCGATCGCGTTGGTGTAGCAGCGCACAACCCACGCAGATATTGACAGAGTTAGGTTTTGCTCCTCAACCAAACTCACATGATTATGAAAGTTCAATCCGTTGAATTAAAGTATTTCAAACAATTTCGGACTCCTCCAGCCTTTGACTTTACAGATCCAGAGACGGGGCTAGCACGAGATTTGATTGTTTTGGTGGGGATGAATGGCTCTGGAAAGACCAGTCTGTTGAGTGCGATCGCAGCCACATTAGGAACAGCAACTGGGCGGTTACAGCAATTTTCTGATTTAGAATGGACAGGATTTAACGCTGAACTGGTTGGCAATAACTGGGGACGATTTGAACCAGAAATCAATTTAAAGGTTGAGTTTTCAACTCAAGAACTTCAAGCGGTTAGCGAGTTTTATCAAGAATTACAAGAAAACGGGCATAACTTGCCTGTAACTCCAGCCCGAGAACATCTTGTAGCCTTGAGATGGACCTGGCGAGATCGACGAGTTCAAGCTGGAAGTGCTGCTGAATTA
>JAAHGE010000701.1 GCA_010672635.1 Desertifilum sp. SIO1I2
TCGGAAATCAAGCCCTCCTATGGAGATTACGAAGTTCAAGCAATTTTTGATACTCAAAGAAACCATTATCAAATTGTGCATTTGGGATGGCAAAATAAACGCTGGGTACACCATTGCACCATGCATTTAGATATCCGTAACGAGAAAATCTGGATTTTTAAAAACTCGACTGAACATGATATTGCAGCAGATTTAATGGATTTGGGAGTCCCTAAAACTGACATTGTTTTAGGGTTTTGTCCGCCTGAAATTCGAGAGATGACGGGTTATGGTATCGGTTAAGTTTGGGAAATTCCGACTAATGGGGTTGAAACCTCTGAAGCATTGCGGATATCTTCAATGGCCATGAGAATTGCTTCTGGGGTGGCGGGTAGCGCCAGGGGGATACAATCAGCTTGACCAAATTCTGCAATAGCGCTTCTGATGGCTTCTCGTACAGACATGGCTAGCATAAATGGGGGTTCTCCGACGGCTTTGCTACCGTAGATGGTGCCATCTTGGGAAGCACGTTCTAACAGGTGAATGTTAAACTGTTCGGGAATTTCGCTAATGGTAGGAATTTTGTAGGTACTCGGTGCAAAGGTTCGCAGCCTACCTTGGTTATCCCAGACTAATTCTTCCATTGTTAGCCAACCCATGCCTTGGACAAAACCGCCTTCAATTTGTCCGATATCGACAAGGGGGTTCAGGGAAGAACCGACATCGTGAACGATATCGACTCTGAGAAGTTTAAAGTTGCCTGTAAACCCATCAATTTCGACTTCGCTGACGGCTGCACCGTAGGCATAGTAATAAAAGGGGGTTCCGGTGTTCGTATTGGCATCCCAGGTTAAGTTGGGGGTACGGTAGAACCCTGTGGCAGAAAGGCTGATGCGATCGCAATAAGCTTGACTGACAACGGCCTCAAAGCTAACTTTAGACTGGGGATCGCTGCGACCGTAAACCCAATCATCTTCAAAAACAATCTCTTGTGTTAGTTCTTCTAGGGGTTTATGGGGATGAGAGTCTTGCAGGAGTTGCGCGGCGATAGGTGCTAATCGTTTTTTCAGGGTTTCGCAAGCATCTTTAACGGCTTGTCCGTTTAAGTCGGAACCGCTAGACGCTGCGGTTGCAGAGGTATTAGGGACTTTATCGGTACTGGTTGGCATCATCCGGAAGCGTTCGATTTTTACCCCCAACGCACGGGAAGCGACTTGCAGCATTTTGGTATGCAACCCTTGTCCCATCTCCGTTCCGCCGTGGTTGAGTTGGATGCTGCCATCGGTATAAATTAGAATTAAGGCCCCGGCTTGGTTGTAGAGGAGTTTATTAAACGAAATCCCGAATTTAACGGGAGTGATGGCTAAACCGCGCTTGCAGTGCGGATGGGTTTGATTAAACTGGGCGATCGCGCTTTTCCTTTCGGTAAAATCAGATCGTTCCTGGACTTCTTGCCAAACTCTAGCAATGCGGTTGTCAAGCACTTCTTGACCGTAGTGGGTCGTATTGGTTTCGCCCGTGCCATGATAGAAATTGCGATCGCGAATCGTTTCCGGTGGCAGTTGCAATACCCTAGCGATCCGATCGATAATCTCTTCAATGACAATCATCCCCTGCGGCCCGCCAAACCCGCGAAAGGCAGTATTCGAGACTTTATGCGTTTTGGCAATTTGCCCTGTAACCTTGACATTTGGCAAATAATATGCGTTGTCAACATGTAACATCGCCCGCAACAGAACCGGAGGCGACAAATCTAAACTCCATCCCCCATCTGCATAGAGATTCACATCCAGCGCTTGAATCTTCCCAGTTCCGTCAAATCCCACCTGATATTTGCCTAGAAAACCGTGACGCTTTCCAGTCAGAATCATGTCATGGTGACGCCGTAACTTCAGCCTTGCAGGTTGACCCGTCTTATACGCTGCAAGCGCTACTAAAGCCGCAAACGGGTTCGCCTGGGTTTCCTTCCCCCCAAACGCACCTCCCATCCGCAGACAAGTGACATTGACTTGATTAATCGGAACGCCGAGAACTTCTGCAACAATATTCTGAGTTTCCGAAGGGTGTTGGGTAGACGAATAAATTTGATAATGACCTTCACCATCGGGAATGGCCCAACTCGCGTGAGTTTCTAGGTAAAAATGGTCTTGTCCGTTCATCAAGACTTCACCTTGCAGCCTGTATTCAGATTCCTGCAAAGCTTCTAAAGGGTTTCCCCGGTTTATCGCTTGGGGTCGATTGTGAAAACTATTCGCTGCGATCGCACTTTCTATGGTTAAAATCGGTTCTAGCGGTTCGTATTCAACAACCACTTTTTCCGCTGCAAGTCTAGCCGCCGCTTCAGTTTCTCCCACCGTCCATACAATAGCCTGTCCCCAGTAACTCACCTCAGCAGTCGGGAACAACTCCTCATCATGAATAATAGGGCCTGTATCATTTTGTCCGGGGACATCCTCCGCCGTGAGAACAGTCACTAACCCTTCAACGCCATAAGCCGCTTGCACATCAATCCGCAATATCCTAGCGTGAGCGTAGGGCGAGATAACCGGATATAGCGATAGCATTCCGCTAGGCTGGCGCTGTTCGTCAGTGTAAACAGCTTTTCCAGTAACGTGATGTTCGGCGCTTTCGTGGCTTCTGCGTTTCATAAATTTAGTGCTGAGTGCAAAGTGCTGAGTGCTGAGTGAGTTCCGAGTTCC
>JAAHGE010000702.1 GCA_010672635.1 Desertifilum sp. SIO1I2
TGAGTAGACTTCGATAAAACTTCAGCAATAAAACAGGGGTTCACAATCGTATCTTTGCGCCCAGGTTGGAGGGTTAGAGGCTTAGAAGATACCATAACATCAGGATAAGTGTAGATGCTAGCGGCTGGAATCCATAATCGTTGATCTACGTGAAACACCTCGTAAGCTTTGCGTTTCAGAGCAATACTTAAAGCAATATAGAGATTTCCACTAATTCTATTATGTTCGGGCGTTCCACCAGTCATCGGAATAATTTCTCCATTGCGATATTCGTTGCGAAGTTCAGACGCAATCTCTAATTCTAGATATTCTTCAGGAGTATAGATTTTATTTTCAGTTTGAGCAATCATAGCTGTTTTATTCCTATAATATTGAATTATATTAACCTAAGCGTCGGCTTTTTAACTGTTCCACAAAAACTTGATGTTCTGTTGTTTGTAAACCGCGCTGTAAAGTGGCTAGAACTTCCGCTAAGTTATCTTCTAACAAAGCAGAGACAGCCAACCATAAACCCGGAAACCCCTGAGAACAAATTACACCCTCTGCATTGGGTTCTAAACGGATATACTCTTCATTACTTAAGCGAAACCAATCTAACTGTCGATCGTAAGTTCGCCAAACCAGGTATTCTTGAACTTGATTGCGACGATAGACCCGCAGTTTCTCATGCAAATCGTAAGAAACGGTACTCGCAGCAATTTCAGCAATCAATTCTGGCGCACCTTCAATATAATCATCTTCGCTAATCATTGATTGTCCGCCTCTATCAATTCTCAGCAGCGCATCGGGTTGAGGTTCATTATCAAAATCTAAGCGAACTGTGGCATTATCTGATAAATCTACACCGGGAGTAGCGGCTCGATATACCCCTAACCAGGTAATAATTGCACTATGGGGTCTTCCATGACGTTGATGACGTAAAGGTGAAGGCATATAAACCACTCCTTCGATAAGTTCCGCCTTTTTAGTATGAGTCATGGCGTGGTAGCGCTTTTCAAACTCGGCGCGGGTTAGGCGATCGCCATTTTCCAGAGGCGGTAAAGTGAAGGAAGACGCTTGATTTCGATCGAGATAACTGACCATAAGCCCCAATCCTCGCAACAACCTTTAAAATCAATATAGCCAAGGGTTCAAGGAAAACCCCGTCAGGATAATCTTTTCTGGCTACAGCCATAACAGATCGTGTTAATCTGTTGAGGATTGCAACAACAGTTGCACCCAACACCTCTAACTTATCCTTTTTAGCAAGCGAAGCGCCTATGGTGCATGTGAAGCGCCTGGAACTCACAAACTTTAAGTCTTTTGGGGGAACGACTTCTATCCCGCTACTTCCAGGATTTACAGTCGTTTCTGGGCCCAATGGTTCGGGGAAGTCTAATATATTAGATGCCCTGCTATTTTGCTTGGGGCTATCGAGTTCTAAGGGAATGCGAGCAGAACGGCTTCCCGATTTAGTCAATCATAATAAAGCGGAGAATCGAAAAGCAACCCAAGAAGCCAGCGTAACGGTTACTTTAGATTTAAGCGATTCGCAAAGCGATCCGCTAGGGCGGAATCGCATTCCCGATGTCGAGGAAGAAGATGAGGAAGAGACTGACGATCCATTTTCCCTCGCCAATGCTCAAGAATGGAGCGTGACGCGCCGACTGCGGGTAACGCCTTCAGGGACTTATACCTCAACTTACTACATTAACGGCGTTCCAGCGACGCTAACGGAACTGCACGAAGCCCTCAACCGCCTGCGAATTTATCCCGAAGGCTATAACGTGGTATTGCAGGGGGATGTCACCAGCATTATTTCCATGAACCCGCGCCAGCGACGGGAAATTATTGATGAACTGGCGGGCGTGGCACAATTTGACCGCAAAATAGAATTAGCCAAGGAAAAGCTAGACGCGGTTAAAGAAAAAGAGGAAAGTTCGCGCATTATTGAAAAAGAACTGATAACTCAGCGCGATCGCCTTGCCCAAGACCGCACCAAAGCGGAAAAATATAAGAAGCTGCGAGCCGAACTGCAAGATAAGGAACAGTGGGAAGTTGTCTTAAAATGGCGGAGTTTGCAACAGCAGCTTTGGAATCTGCGCGATCGCATTGAAGCAGGCGATCGCACCCTCGCCGACCTTAACGAACAGCATACCCAACTTTCAACCCAAATAGCCGAAAAAACCGCAGAACTCGAAACCCTCAACCGTCGCGTCAAAGCCTTGGGAGAAGAAGAACTCCTAGCGGTACAATCTCACCTGGCGACACAACAAGCCGAGTTGCGCCAACTCGAACAACGCCAGCGCGATATAATTACCAACCGACAGGATCTCAGTAACGCCAAAACCCAAACCGAACGAAACATTCAAACCACCCAGCAAACCTTAGCCGAACTTCAGCAGCAACACGCAGACGAATCGCAAAACTGTGCAACCCTGGAAATCAGCTATACTCAAGCCCAAGCAGAATTAGAAGAAAAACGAGAAGCGGCTAGCGCGATCGCCGATGCATCCCAAGCCTGGGTACAACAGCAAACCGAACTGAATCATAACATCGAAACCCTGCTGCAAACCCTAGAACCCCAACGTACCGAACAGGCGCAACTCCAAGAACGTCAAAACCAACTCACCCGCCTCATTCAAGAACAACACGAAACGATCCATACCCTCGATCCAGAGATTACCGCCAAACAA
>JAAHGE010000703.1 GCA_010672635.1 Desertifilum sp. SIO1I2
AAAAAGAAGGTCTAAAGGTATCGGTCGAGGGAGAAGTTCGCGATGATGTAATGACGTTCGCAATGATTGGCCCAGTTCTCCAGGTCAGTTCGTTCAAGGTTATCGATTAAGGATTAGGGGGCAAATGCCCCCTTTTTTCTGGATAATTTACTGTGAGGAGAAGTATTAGGCTTGGTCAAAACTAACGCGCTGATAGATATCTTTAAAAGGAATTTCTAAAGGGATAGATTTGAGGGGTAAAATTGCCGATTCGCCTTCGTATTCGCTAAATAACCACTGCCCGTTACTTTGCTTAAAAAACTGTTCGATCTGAAAACTATATTGATCGACTAAAAGGTATTCTTGAAAATTAGGTATTGCACGATAGTAGCGAAACTTATCGCGTCGATCGTAGTTTTCTGTAGAATTAGATTTAACTTCAATAATTAAAATCGGGTTAGTAATGGTTGTGGTTCCTTTTCCTTCATAAACAGGTTCGCCCCGAATTACCATGACATCAGGATAAACGTAACAGCGATACTGGGGAATCCATAAACGGACATCGCCCATAAACGCTTCGTAGTCTTCTCCGTTTGCAGTTAAAGGGAATTTTCGACAAAAATTTAAAGAAATTCGGTTATGATTGGTGGTTCCTCCAGTCATCGGTATAATCTCCCCATCGTAGTATTCGTTTTTGTACTCTGCGGCTTCTTCTAAAGCGAGATATTCCTCGCGAGTGTAATACCGATTTTCAACTTGGACAGACATAATTGCTTCCTCAACCTATCATTCCTTTATCATAGTAAGCGCGGGATTGAGTGAGTGCTAATGATTTATCAAAGATATAGCCATTTTTGGAAGGTGACTCTTCTTAGCTTAGTCTTAGCGTTTACTCTCCATAGCTGCACCTTAGCCAATGCCACAATGAATAAAACTGAAATACTCTGGGATACTTGGGGCGTTCCCCATATTTTTGCTAAGGATAATAAAAGTTTATTTAAAGCCTTTGGTTGGGCGCAAATGCACAGTCATGGAAATTTGATTTTGCGCCTGTATGCAGAAGCGAGGGGACGCGCCGCTGAATATTGGGGAGAAAAATATTTAGAATCAGATAAAGAGATTCGGAGTTTGGGAATTCCTACCTTAGCGACACAGTGGTATGAAGCCCAAAAACCGGAAATGCGGCGCTATTTAGATGCGTTTGCGCGGGGGATGAATGAGTATGGGGAAAGTCATGCTATCGATGAGACGCTGCAACCCGTTTTCCCGATAACTGGGGTTGATGTTCTCGCCCATGCTTTGCGGAATGTGCATTTTACTTTTTTACCACAGGCAGGGTCAGCGCCTCACGCCACCCAAAAATGGCAACAAGCCGGATCGAATGCTTGGGCGATCGCTCCTAAACGGTCTGCTAACGGTCATGCTATGCTACTGGCAAACCCGCATTTGCAATGGTCAGGTCAATTTCTGCTCTACGAAGCCCAACTCACCTCACCTGACCTTAACCTGTATGGGGCAACTTTGGTGGGAATGCCGATTTTGGTGTTTGCGTTCAATGACCATTTAGGATGGACGCATACCGTTAATACCATTGATGCTGTTGATTTGTACGAATTAACCCTGGTTTCCCAAGGAAATCAGTTAGGTTATGAGTGGGATGGGGGCTTTAAGCCGCTAGAAATCACAACTGAGACGCTTCAGGTTAAACAGCCAGATGGAAATTTTAGGTCAGAACCCTTAGTTATTTATCGATCGATTCAGGGTGTGGTTCTCCACCAGAAGGATAATAAAGCTTTAGCGATGCGAATTGCGGGTTTAGATCGACCTGATATGCTAAGGCAATATTGGGATATGGCGCGATCGCAAAACCTCCAAGAATTTGAAACCGCCCTCAAACGCCTGCAAATTCCCATGTTTACGGTTTTCTACGCCGATAAAGAGGGTCATATTCTCCATGTCTTTAATGGTCAAGTCCCTAAAAGACCTCCCGGAAGTTGGGATGGCGTGGTTCCGGGGAATACTTCAGCTACCCTATGGACGCAAACTCATCCCTACGAAGAGTTACCCCGCGTTTTAGACCCTAAAAGTGGTTGGTTACAAAATGCCAACGATCCGCCCTGGACGACGACTTTTCCCGCAGAATTGAATCCTCAAGACTATCCGGCTTACATGGCCCCCCAGTTCATGCACCTGCGGGCGCAACGATCTGCAAAACTCTTGTCAGAAGCGGAAACCCTATCGTTTGAGGAGATGATTGAGCGCAAGAGTTCCACTCATGTAGAATTGGCAGACCGGGTATTAGACGATCTTTTAAGTGCAGCCTCAACCTCTGACAATCCGATCGTTCAGCAAGCGGTAGAGGTTTTACAAGCTTGGAACCGCAATACCAATGCTGACAGTCAGGGGGGTGTATTATTCGCTGCTTGGGCGCAAGCGATGAAGTTTCCCCAAGATTTTGCAACCCGTTGGGATACGAACTCGCCATTAACCACGCCTTTCGGGTTAGCGAACCCCTCCCAAGCGGTTGAAGTATTAGCCGCCGTCGCCCCTCAAATTCAAGAAACCTATGGTTCTCTAGCTATTCCTTGGGGTGACGTGTACCGCCTCAAGTTTGGCAAGCATCCAATGGCAGGGAAGCTATTGAGTTGTGGCAGCAGTACAAACCGCATCTGATTTGGATGGATATTCGGATGCCG